>JACDCP010000086.1 GCA_013817465.1 Gammaproteobacteria bacterium
GCCGTGCAGCGGTCCGCGTGGCCCATTTTGCCGGCGCTCGCGATCGAGTTGACGGGCAATATCCAACGCGTCGGGATTGAGCTCCAGTACACTGTTGAGGCCGCGTTGCTGGTCGATGCGCCGGATTCGATCGAGATACAACGCGACGAGCTGGCGCGCCGTCAGCCGGCCGCGCTCCATGAGCCTCTGCAGCCGGACGATGGTGGCTTCGCGGAGCCTGAAATCCGGCCGGCCTGCCATTTCCGCATCCGCCGTGGCAGCGCTCAACCCGTCGGCCAGAGTCCCTCGCGATACGAGGCCCAGCGACGCCCCGGCCAACGCGCTCCATTGCAGGAATCTTCTGCGACTCACGCCGCTCGCCGGAGCATCCGGCGGCTCAAATCCACTTTTGATGTTGCTTTCCACCTTATCTTCTCCTTGTCGGGATAATGCTCGTGCCGCAGGAGCGCTTCGCTGCGCAATCGCCGCGAACCCCAGGCTCCAGAGAAAGGCATAGTCAATGCGCGTCACAAATGCAAGCCATCCGGAAACCGGCTATCCTGCGCCGCGGCACAGCGCGTCGGCGCTCTCGGGAGGCCAGATGGCGAAAGTCATACGCACGGTGCGGTTGAGCCTGGTGCCACTGACACCGGCACTGGGAACGGCAGACCTGGCCGGACGCGACGCGCTCGCGCGCGAGCTCGGTGCCGAAGTGCCGGACGGTTGGCCCCCGGAGCTGTTCGAAAGGGACAAGCTCGAATGGACGATACGTCACCTCGAGCAGCATCCGCGGGAGATCGGCTGGTGGCTGCATTACATCCTGTTCCGGCCGGAGGACCGGCTGGTCGGCGTGGCCGGCTTTAAAGGGCCGCCCGACGCAAACGGCTTGATCGAGGTCGGCTACTCCATCCTGAGCGCATTCCGCCGCCGCGGCATCGCCACCGAGGCGACGCTGGGGCTCGCCGATCATGTATTCGCGCGCAAGGACGTGCATTGCATCATCGCGCAAACCCTGCAGTCGTACAGCGCCTCGCGCACGGTCCTCGAGAAGGCCGGGTTTCATTACGCCGGGGCAGGCAGCGAGCCGGATATTATTTGCTACGAGCTTGCGCGCGGGGACTGGGAAGCTGCGCGCCGCCGCTGCGAGCGCGCACCCGACGCGGTCGTCTAGTACCGATGTGTCGACTCTATGCGTTGCACGCCTCGCACCCGACCCGCGTCGGGCGCGAGCTCATCGAGTCGCAGAACTCATTGATGGCGCAAAGCCGCTGCGATGAAAGCGGCGCGCCGAACCCCGATGGCTGGGGCGTAGGTTACTGGCTCGACGGTCGCACCTGGTGTCTGAGGCAGGCGCATCCCGCGTCCGAAAGCCCCCGTTTTCGCAAGAAAGCCGGCAAGATCAAAGGCCTCACCGTGCTGGGGCACGTCCGGCGGGCCACTGCCGGCGCCCCGGCGCTGCGCAACACCCATCCGTTTCGCGACGGCGATGCCATGCTCGTGCACAACGGCCATCTGGGCGCATTCGCCGCGCTGCGCACCCGCATGCTGGACAGCATGTCCGATCGTCAGCGCTCCGCGCTGCGCGGTGATACCGACAGCGAGCATTTCTTTCGCCTGCTGATGTCGATGCATGCCGCGAACGCATCGGCCGCACCGGCCGATCTGCTGCGTCAGGCGTTCACGCAGGTGCTGGCCTGGAGCCACAGCGCCGATCCACTGGCGGAACTCGGGCTCAACGTGTTCTGGACGCTCGGCGCGCAACTCGCCGGCATGCGCTACCGGCGCTCGCTCTGGTTTGTCGAACGCGACGCACCGCACTTCGACGAAGCGACCGGCGTGCCGGATGCGGTGGTGCCGAAAGACGAGACCTATCGAGCCGTCGTCATCGCGTCCGAACGCATCACGGACGAGGATTGGCGCGCCGTGCCCGAAGCCTCGGTCTTCCAGATCGATGAGCACTTCCGCCTGCGCACCGCACCGCTGGCAGGATGACGACGCTCAGCCAGCGTGCTCGAGCTCGCGCGCCGCATCGATGCCGTGGATCGTCAGCAGCTCGGCAACCGCATCACCGTCGAGCGGCTGCCAGAAATGCCGGCCCTGCGCGAAATCGCACCCGGCCTGCTTCAGGAAGCGCTTCTGCCACTCCGTCTCGACGCCTTCCGCGGTCACCTTCAGGCCGACCCCATGCGCCAGCGCGATGGTCGCCGTCACGATCGCACGGTCGCCGGCGTTACCCGGCACGTCGGCAATGAATGACCGGTCGATCTTCAGCGTCTTGACTGGCGGCAACTGCTTCAAATGGATGAGAGACGAGCCGGCGGTGCCGAAACCGTCGATCGCGATACCGACGCCATGCTCCTGCAGCTCGCGCAGTGTGCTGACGAGGCGCTTGTCGTCCTGCATCAGCGCGCGTTCCGCGACTCCGACCTCGAGCCGGAAAGGCTCTATGCCGGCCGCATCGAGAATGGCGAGCGCGCGCTCGGCGAACGTCACGTCGGCAAGCTGGACTGCCGACACATTCACGGCGAGCCTCAGATCACCGCCGTCACGCAAGCCCAGCCAGCGGCGCAACTCGGCGCAGCTTTTCTCGAGCAGCCAGTCACCGACGGCGCCGATCATGCCGAACTGCTCGAGGAGCGGCATGAACTCGACGGCCGGCACGAGACCGCGCTCCGGATGCTCCCAGTGCAGCAGCGCCTCGAATGCGACCAGGCGATCGGAGTCGAGATCGAGCTGCGGCTGGTAGCGCAGCGTGAACTGGCCTTTCTTTTGCGCATCGCGCAGGTCGACTTCCATGTCGGCACGACGCGCGACTTCGGCGTGCAGTGAGTCGGAGTAGAACTGATAGCGGCTGCCGCCCCGATCCTTGGCCTTGTACATGGCCACGTCGGCAAAGCGGGCGAGCGCAGCGGCGTCGGCGCCGTTCGCGGGTCCGATCGCGATGCCGATGCTGGTGCCGACGTGGACCTGATGCCCGTTAATGTTGAAGGGCTGGGCCAGCGTGTCGATGATTTTGTCCGCCACGTTCGCTGCGTCGTCGGGACTGCCGACATCTTCGATCAGCACCGCGAACTCGTCTCCGCCGAGGCGGCCGATGAAGTCGTCGACGCGGAGCGTGCTCTTCAGGCGATTCGCCACCATCCTGAGCAGCTTGTCGCCCGCATCGTGGCCGAGCGTGTCGTTGACCGGCTTGAAGCCGTCGAGATCCAGATAGAGCAGTGCGAGGCGGGTCTGCTCGCGCCGGGCGTGCGCGAGCGACTTGACCACGTTGTCGCGGAAAAGTTTGCGGTTGGCGAGCCCGGTGAGATCATCGTACAGGGACAACCGCAACAGCTTCTGCTGGGCCTGCTTGAGCTCGGCATGGCTCTCCACGGTGAACCAGACCCGCTCCTCGCCGTCCGTGCCCTCGACGATCACGCCATTCAGCAGCACCGGCACGCTGCCGTGGTGCTTTCGGATCAGCTCTTTTTCATGCGAGGTCCGCAGGCGCGAGACCCGCACGGAGCGCTCCGTCTGGGTTCGTGACAGATCGTCCTGGTCGGCGATCAGGTCCCAAAAGTTGAGCGCGAGCGCTTCGTCATTGGAATAGCCGATCAGCTCGAGGAACGCATCGTTGGCCTGCCGGATCCGTCCGTCCACTTCGCAGAGCACGAGACCGATGGGCGATGCCTCGAACATGACGCGGAACCTCGCCTCGGAGGCGCGCATTGCGGCCGTGATGGTCCGCTGCTCGGACAAATCCCGCAGGATGCCCGTGAAGAGACGCCCGTCGCGCACCGCGATTTCGCTGGCCGACAGGGACATCCAGAACAGCGAACCATCTTTTTTGCGGCCTTCCACCTCGCGACCGGCGCCTGCGTCCCTTGGCTCGCGGCTGCGTACGAAGTTACCGGTGTAATCCGCATGCCGGGCCTGCAGCTCCTCGGGCATCAGATCGGTGACGTTGCGTCCCAGCAGCTCTCCCGGCTCGTAGCCGAACATGCGTTCCGCGGCGGCATTGACCGATACGATCCGGCCGCCGCCGTCGATGGTGACGATGCCGTCGCTCGCCAGCTCCTGCACGCCGCGGGATCTGGCTTCTATATCCTCGATTTCCTCGGCCAGGACACGCAGCTTGTGGTGGCCGCGCATACGGCTCCACAGCAGCTCCGCCGTAACGAGCAGGGCAACCAGGGTCAGGCCGCGATTGATCGCCGGCAGCGGCGAATCGGCCGGCGCAGCCATCACGCCGACGAGAAAGCCCGCCACGATCAACGAGCCGCAGACTGCGGTGGCGGTGGCCAGCCAGGCCGGGCGGCCGGAAGCCGCATAAGCGAGGATGACGAGGAGATAGAGAATGGGCACGCCGGCGCCGGGCGGCAGCAGCACATCGGCCGTGAAGATGGTGCACGCCAGCATCAGGCCGAGCGAATGCAACCACCACGGATTGCGCAGTCCGACGCGTCGGGCGAAGTCCATCACGCCACCCCCATCGTGCAGCCAGCCGACCGGCGGGCGTCCGGATCGGCGCCGGCCCGTGCCCGCGCCGCCCCGACCCGCAGATTATTCCGGAGCTTTCGTTCGCTACCCTGCGGAAAGCCTGAGGAAAATACTAGCAGATTCGCCGAGGCAATAGGGGGAAAATCCCTCAGTCGACCCCCCGCTTGCCGGCGGGCAGTCATTTCACCGTTTCGGGCTCGTGGTCGGCCTGGATGTCGAATTCGAGCTCGTCGTCGGCCGACACGCCGACCGTGACGTGGCCGCCCTGGCTCAAGCGCCCGAACAGCAGCTCTTCGGCCAGCGGGCGCTTGATGTGCTCGCGGATGATCCGCGTCATGGGCCGCGCGCCCATCTGCGGATCGTAGCCGTTGCGGGCGATCCACGCCCGGGCGCCGGCCTCGAGCTCGAGCGTGACCTTGTTGCCTTCGAGCTGGGACTCGAGCTCGACGATCATCTTGTCGACGACGCGCTCAATGGTGCGCGGGTCCAGCGATGCGAACTGGATGATCGCATCCAGCCGGTTGCGGAACTCCGGGCTGAAGGTCTTGCGCACGATCTCCAGGCCTTCCGAGCTGTGGTCCTGTGCCGTGAAGCCGATCGATGCGCGGCTCATTTCCTGCGCGCCGGCATTGGTGGTCATGACGATGATCACGTTGCGGAAATCCGCCTTGCGGCCGTTATTGTCCGTCAGCGTGCCGTGGTCCATGACCTGCAACAGCAGGTTGAAGACCTCCGGGTGCGCCTTCTCGATTTCGTCCATGAGCAGCACGCAGTGTGGATTCTTGGTGATCGCCTCGGTGAGCAGCCCGCCCTGGTCGTAGCCGACGTAACCCGGCGGCGCGCCGATCAGGCGCGACACCGTGTGGCGCTCCATGTATTCCGACATGTCGAAGCGAACCAGTTCGATGCCCATGATCATGGCGAGCTGGCGCGTGACCTCGGTCTTGCCGACGCCGGTCGGGCCCGCGAACAGGAACGAGCCGACCGGCTTCTCTTCCTCGCCCAGGCCGGAGCGCGACATCTTGATGGCGGCGGCCAGTCCTTCGATGGCGCGGTCCTGGCCGAAAATGACGAGCTTGAGATCGCGTTCGAGATTTCTCAGCACGTCGCGATCGGAGGCAGAGACGCTTTTCGCCGGAATGCGCGCGATGCGCGCCACCATGACCTCGATGTGCTCCACCGTGACGGCAGCCGCGCGCTCCGCGATCGGCTGCAGCCTGAGGCTCGCGCCCGCCTCGTCGATGACGTCGATTGCCTTGTCGGGCAGTTGCCGGTCGTTGATGTGCTTGGCCGACAGCTCGGCCGCGGCGCGAAGCGCCTCCGGCTGATAGCGCACGCCATGGTGCTCCTCGAAGCGCGACTGCAAACCCTTGAGGATCTCGATGGTCTCCTCGACCGTCGGCTCCGGCACTTCTATCTTCTGGAAACGCCGCGCCAGCGCGTGGTCTTTCTCGAAAATGCCGCGGTACTCGTTGTAGGTCGTCGAGCCGATGCAGCGCAGCTCGCCGTTGGCGAGCACCGGTTTGATCAGATTGGAGGCGTCCATGACACCGCCGGAGGCCGCGCCGGCACCGATGATGGTGTGGATCTCGTCGATGAACAGGATCGCGCCCGGGTTCTTCTTGAGCTCCGCGATGACGGACTTCAGGCGCTTCTCGAAATCCCCACGGTATTTGGTGCCCGCAATGAGCGTGCCCATGTCGAGCGTGTATACGGTGCAATCGCTCAGCACGTCGGGCACTTTCTCCTCGACGATGAGGCGCGCCAGTCCTTCGGCGAGGGCGGTCTTGCCGACGCCGGCGTCACCGACGTACAGCGGGTTATTTTTGCGCCGCCGGCAGAGTATCTGGATGGTGCGCTGGATCTCCAGCTCGCGCCCGATGAGCGGATCGATGCGGCCTTCGGCGGCTAGCTTGTTCAGGTTGGTGGCGTACTTCTCCAGCGGGCTTGCGGAGGCGTCGTTGCTCTTCGAAGGGTCCATCGAGTCGTCGCCGACCGCCCCGGTGTCGACGTGGTCGTCGGACACTTTCGACAGGCCGTGCGAAATGTAATTGACGACGTCTAGCCGCGCGACATCCTGCGCATTCAGCAGATAGGTCGCATGCGATTGCTTCTCGCCGAAGATGGCGACCAGCACATTGGTTGCCGAGACCTCCTTCTTGCCGCTCGACTGCACGTGGAACACGGCACGCTGGAGCACGCGCTGAAAGCCCAGTGTCGGCTGCACTTCCTGCTCGTCATCGTGCTTGAGCCGCGGCGTGGTCTCGTCGATGAACTCGAGGAGCTCACGCCGCAGCCGCTCGATATCCGCGCCGCAGGCGCGCAGGATCTCGATGACCCGCGGCACGTCGACGAGCGCCAGCAGGAGATGTTCTACGGTCATGAATTCATGGCGCTTCTCGCGTGCGGATTGAAACGCTTCGTTGAGACAGAATTCGAGTTCGCTGCTTAGCATGGTTTAGATCTCTTCCATGGTGCACAGGAGCGGGTGCTGGTGTTTTTGTGCGTACCCGTTGACCTGCGCCACCTTGGTTTCGGCAATTTCGTAGGTGTAGACGCCGCACACGCCTTTTCCTCGCGTGTGCACTTCCAGCATCACCTGGGTGGCTTTTGTTCGTTCCATCGAGAATATTCTTTCGAGGATTTCTACCACAAATTCCATGGGTGTGAAGTCGTCATTTAACAGAACGACCTTGAAAAGCGGCGGTTTCTTCAGCCGCGGCCTGGCTTCCTCAACGGCCAGGCCATGGTCGTTTCCCTGATCGATCTGACGGATCTTGTTTGCCATGCCGAAACGGGGAGCCTGCTGTGTTTGGAGTGCAAGGCGGAGGCCAAGTTTCCCGCGGTTTATTTTCCGTGCTCGAAACTCAATTGTCCACGTACCGCGGCGCGAGCGGCCGGCCTGCATGACCCTCGCCAAATGCCGCAGTGCGGAATAGAATGCGACGCAGTTAACACCATCCGCGAACACGAGCCGTTAACATGGAACCGGGGACAGGGATGCCGGCGGCCGGACGGGGGCCGGGCGTTGTTCTGTCTTCCGCAAGCAGTTTTCTGTAATCTCCCGGAGGCGACGACTTGAGCGGTACGCAGGCTAGCCCGTATCATCTGCGCCTCGTATCGGGAGCCCGGCGGCTACCCAGGCAACCGAGCGGCCAATCCGCAGCATGAATCTCGCGAGCACATTGAATCAGGTCCGCGATGCGGACATCGACGCCATTCTCGGCCGCGCATCCAGAACGCTGCCGCAATGGGTGGCGGCGGTATTTGCCATCGTCATCGCCTTCCAGCTCGCCCGCCTCGTCTGGCTGCTCATTCCCTCGCCCGCCGAAGATCCGGCGGCCACGGCCGTCCGTGCCGGCCAGCCGACTGCCACGGGCAATACGCTGATCGACGTGACGGGCATCGTCGAAGCGCATTTCTTCGGCAAAGCCGATCCGCAGGCGAACGTCATCGCGACGCCGCTGGATGACGTGCCCGAATCGAACGCGGCTTTGAGCCTGCGCGGCACTATCGCCGCGAATGAGCCGGGCCAGGCCATCGCCATTATCGCCGACGGCAGCGGCAGCGAGAAAATCTACAAGATCGACGATGCGCTGCCGGGCGGGCTCAGCCTGCACGCCGTGCAACCCGACCGGGTCATCCTGAACCGCGCCGGTCAGCTCGAAGCGCTGCTGCTGCCGCGGGAGGCCGAAATGGCCGGAACGCCCGCGCGCCAGTACGTGCGGCCCACGCAGGTGCCGCAGCCCGTGCAGCAGGCGCCGAGCGTGCGCGAGCTCGTCACCGAGAACGCCGACACGCTGACGGATATCATCCGGCCGCAACCGGTGTTCGCGAACGGCAAGCAGCGCGGTTATCGCATTTATCCCGGGCGCAAACGCGACGCATTTGCCGAGCTCGGCCTCAAGCCCGGCGATCTCGTCACGGAAATCAACGGCACGACGCTCGACGATCCCGCCAGCGGCATGGAAGTCTTCCGCTCGCTCGGTGATGCGGCGCAAGTGTCGGTGACCGTCGAGCGCGATGGCCAGCCGGAGGTGCTCACGCTGGATACCTCGCAGATTTCGTCCGAGAGCAGCGACGAAGTGGGTTTCGAACAGTGACAAGCCACGATCATGTCGGGATGCTGAATCCTTCGCCACCGGGCATTGCGCTCCTGTCGAACGCCCAGTCTTACGGTTGTTCTCGCGCGGCGGGCAGCCTTTTCAACCGACACGGAACCTCCGCATGCCTGTGACTTCCCGGTATTCGCTGCGCCGCACCCTCCTGGCGCTCGCCCTGCTTCCAGGCCTGGTCGCGAACGCGCCGGCCCAGGACGCGGAAGTCACGCCGAACTATAAAGGCGCGGATCTGCGCCAGATCGTGGAAGCGGTCAGCGAAGTCACCGGCAAGACCTTCATTATCGACCCGCGCGTCAAGGCGGAAGTGACCATGCTCTCGCCGGTGCCGATGAGCCCGGACGCTTTCTACGAGGCATTTCTCTCGCTGCTGCAAGTCTACGGCTTCGTCGCCGTTCCCTCAGGCGACGTCGTCAAGATCCTGCCGGACGCCAATGCCCGCCAGCTTCCCGCCGACGACTTGCCCGACCAGGTGGCGGAGGGCTCGGACGCCATCGTCACCCAGGTGATACCGGTGCAGAACGTGGCCGCCGCGCAGCTCGTGCCGATCCTGCGGCCTCTGGTGCCGCAATACGGACACCTTGCCGCGCATCCGCCCTCGAACATGCTGATCATTTCCGATCGCGCCGGCAACGTGAACCGCCTGATGCGCATCATCGACCGTATCGATCGCGGCGGCGACGACGAGGTCGACGTCATCCAGCTCCAGCATGCCTCGGCCGGCGATCTGGTGCGCACCATGACTTCGCTGCTGCAGGCCAGCCGCGCCGAGGGCGCCGGTGCGATCAATCTGGTCGCGGATGAGCGCACCAACAGCATTCTCATCAGCGGCGACAAGAACGAGCGTCTCAAGCTGCGCTCGCTGGTGCTGCATCTCGACACGCCGCTGGAGGCCGGCGGCAACACCCAGGTCCGCTATCTGCACTACGCCGACGCGATCGAGCTGGCCGGCAAGCTGAGCGAGCAGGCCGCGCAGCAGGAAGCCGACGGCGCCGCGGCCGCCGGCGGAGAAGGCGCGCCGCCCGGGCCGGGTATGCCCGGCGTACACATCTGGGCGGATGAGGCGACCAACGCGCTGATCATCACCGCGGCGCCGAAGTCGATGCGCTCGATGATGCAGGTCATCGACAAGCTCGATATCCGCCGCGCGCAAGTCGCGGTGGAGGCCATTATCGTCGAGGTCAGCACGGACCGTGCAGCGGAGCTCGGCGTGACCTTCGCCGTCGACGGCAGCCAGGACAGCAACGTCCTCGGCATCACCAACTTCCCGTCGTCCGGACCGGGCGTCGCGCAAATCATCGGCGCTCTGCTGGGCTCAGGCGGGACTGGCGGAACCACCGCTGTAAATCCCGCCAGCTTGATCGGCGAGGGCGCTACTGTCGGCGGCGCCCGCGTCGAGGACAGCGGCACAAACTTCGCTATTCTGTTACGCGCGCTCGCAAGCGATGGCGACACGAATATCCTTTCCACGCCGACCATCGTGACCATGGACAACGAGGAGGCCGAGATCAAGGTCGCCCAGGAGGTGCCCTTCCTGACCGGCCAGTTCACCAACACCGGCGCCGCGACCGGGGCGGTGAATCCGTTCCAGACCATCCAGCGCGAGGAAGTCGGCACCATCCTGAAGATTACCCCCTACATCAGCGAAACCAACGCCATCCGCCTGAAAATCGAACAGGAGTCGTCGAGCCTGGCGGCGGGGTCCGCCGGGGCCGTCGACCTGATCACCAACAAGCGCACGATTTCGACCAGCGTCATCGTCGAAGACGGCGGCATCATCGTGCTCGGCGGATTGATCTCCGACGAGCTGCGCGAAAACGACGCCCGCGTGCCGATACTCGGCAGCATCCCGCTGCTCGGCAACCTGTTCCGTTCGCGCAGCACCAACAAGACGAAGACTAACCTGATGGTCTTCATCCGGCCCCGGATCCTGCGCGACGGCACGCAGACCGCCATTGAGACGAATTCGAAGTACAACTACATCCGCGAGCAGCAGGGCTTGCGC
>JACDCP010000087.1:0-3825 GCA_013817465.1 Gammaproteobacteria bacterium
CATTTCGAGCGCATCGGCGCGCTGCCCGGCGTGCAGCGGGCAGTTCGAAGCGAAAAGCTCGAGCCTGTATGAAACCGGCTCGACACGCGCGGGAGCAGGGCGTCCGGCCGCAGCCACTGGCGCCCGAGGAAATCACGCTCGACCCGGACGACTGGGAAGCATTCCGCGCCCAGGCGCACGGTGCGCTGGACACGATGGTCAATTACCTGCGCGACGTGCGCGAGCGCCCCGCATGGCAACCGCTGCCAGAGGAGGTGAAGAACCGTTTGCACGAAGCGCTGCCAGAACGGGCGCAAGGCCTCGAGACGGTTCTCGAATCCTTCCGCCGCGATGTGTTGCCTTATCCGTCCGGCAATGTCCATCCGCGCTTCTGGAGCTGGGTCAGCGGCACGGGATCGCCGGTCGGCATGCTGGCCGACCTGCTGGCCTCCGGCATGAACACGCTTGGTCTGGGCTTCGACGATACGGCGCCATCGCGCGTGGAAATGCAGGTGCTCGACTGGTTCAAGGAGTTGTTCGGCTTTCCGCGCGAATCGAGCGGGCTGCTCGTGAGCGGCGGCTCGATGGCGAACCTCGTCGGCATTGCGGTCGGCCGCACGGCGAAGGCGGGTTACGACGTGCGCCGGCGCGGGACAAATGCGCCCGACGAGCCCGCGCTCGTTGTCTATGCATCGAGTGAGACCCATTCGTCCGCGCAAAAGGCGGTCGAGTTGCTCGGCATCGGCTCCGCCCGCTATCGCGTGATTCCCGTCAATGCGCAATTCGAGATCGACGTCGAAGCGCTGCACGCGCAAATTCATGCGGACGGCGATGCAGGTCTCCAGCCCGCCATCCTCATCGGCAACGCCGGCACAGTGAACACGGGCGCCATCGATCCGCTCGACCATCTCGCCGACATCGCAGCCGGCCACGACCTCTGGTATCACGTGGACGGCGCGTTCGGCGCCATCGCCCGTTTGAGCGCGAGCCCGCCCGCCAATCTGCGGGGTCTGGAGCGGGCCGACTCACTGGCCTTCGACCCGCACAAATGGCTGCACCAGCCCTACAACGTCGGCGCTGTGCTCGTCCGGCATGCGAGACGACACGAAGAAACTTTCCACATAGCGCCCGCGTATCTCGACAAGCTGGACGGCGGAGTCGCCGCCGGGCCAGTCAATTTCAACGCACTCGGCGTGCAACTCTCGCGTTCCTTCGCCGCACTGCGCGTGTGGATGTCGTTCAAGGTGTACGGCGTCGAACGCTTTCGCGCGCTGACGCAACAGAACCTCGATCAGGCGCAATATCTCGACAGGCTGGTGAGGGGCGAGAAGGCACTGGAGCTGCTCGCACCGACCGCGCTCAATATCGTGAACTATCGGTACAATCCGGGCGGGCTTTCGCCGGAGGCGCTGGACGAGCTGAACAAGCGATTACTCGTCGAGATGCAGGTGCGCGGGATCGCCGCGCCGTCGTCGACACGCCTGGACGGACGGTTCTCGATTCGCGTGTGCATCACCAATCACCGCTCGCGTCGCGTGGACTTCGATGTCCTGGTCGCGGAAACGACACGCCTCGGCCATGAGCTCGAGAGGGCGTCGTAGCCGGAATAAGCGATGGCGGGCCAGACTTCTGTCATCGTCATCGTATTCTCTCCAGTGGCCAGAATGTGAAGTATGTATGTGCAGTCACGACAACCATTTGTATGCCGTTGCGGTACACGGTGGCTCCGGGCATTACTCGCGGAACCAGTTTTCGCAACAGGAACGTCAAGCCTACCGGACAGGACTCGAGCGGGCTCTGCGAGCAGCCGAAGCCGTATTGAAGACAGGCGGAGCGGCGCTCGATGCGGTGCAGTCCGCCGTCGCCGCTCTTGAAGACGATGCGCTCTTCAATGCAGGTTGCGGCGCGGTCCTGAACGCTGGCGGAATTGCCGAGCTCGATGCCGCGATCATGGATGGGACGACGCTAAAGGCTGGCGCGGTGGCCGGTATGAAGACAACCCGCAATCCGGTGCGCGCGGCCCGCGCAGTCATGGAGCACTCGCCGCATGTGTTCCTGCATGGATCGGACGCAGACGCTTTCGCCAGCCGACAGGGCCTGACGCAGGTCGATAATGCGTACTTCGTCACAGTAGCCAGAGAGCTGCAGCTTGCTGAAGCTCAGGCTCGCGGAGAGACGTTCAGCATATCGAAGTTCGGCACGGTCGGTGCGGTTGCCAGAGATCGGCTCGGAAATATTGCGGCTGCGACTTCGACCGGCGGGATGACCAACAAACTGCCGGGCCGCGTCAGCGATTCGGCCGTGATCGGTGCGGGAGTTTATGCCTCCCGGCACGGCTGCGCAGTGGCTGGAAGCGGCCACGGGGAGTTTTTTATTCGGCTCGCGGTCGGCAAGGACATTTCCGGCAGGATAGAGTACGGACATCAGACCCTGGCCGACGCCGCCAATCATGTGATCCACACGAGCCTGGCAAGCCTCGGTGGGGAGGGTGGTGTCATCGCAATCGATGCTCGCGGCACGATCGTCATAGCTATGAACACCGCTGGTATGTTTCGCGGTGTCCTCAAAGAAAGCGGAGAGCCTGAAACCGGCATATACGCAGACGAAGCGCTTTCCCGATCGCCAGCAAGCTTATGATGCTCCTCATGTAAGGCCCGACAGGAGGCGGTCAGCTCGAGTGACCAGCAATCCCCATGTTCACCCTGATTATCGGCAACAAGAACTATTCATCCTGGTCTTTACGCGCCTGGCTGCTCATGCGCGTCAAAGGGATTCCGTTCGACGAGATACGTATCCCGATGTACGTGGAAGGGAGCCGGGCGGCGATACAATCGCATTCCCCGTCAGGAAAAGTGCCGGCCCTGAGACACGGAGGCACAGTTGTCTGGGATTCGCTCGCTATCTGCGAGTACCTGGCCGAGCAGTATCCGGACGCGGGCTGTTGGCCCGCAGATCAGGCCGCGCGAGCCGAGGCTCGCGCCGTGAGCGCGGAAATGCATTCCGGCTTTCAGGCACTCAGAGAGGCGTTGCCGATGAACTGCCGGCGCCGCGTCAAAGGACGGCCGGTCCCGCCGCCCGTGCAGGCGGATATCGACCGGGTGTGCTCGATCTGGCGGTCGTGCCGCGAGGGTTTCGGTGCGGGCGGACAGTTCCTGTTCGGCGACTTTTCGATTGCCGATGCCATGTACGCGCCTGTCGCGCTGAGGTTTCAGACCTACGATGTAATCCCCCGAGGTATCGAGTCAGCGTACATGGAGGCCGTGCTGGCACTATCCGCGCTGCAGGACTGGCTTGCCGATGCCAGTATCGAAACGGAAGTGATCGCCGAGTACGAAGAACAGACCTGAGCTTGCATCGCGCGACCGGTCCGCCTGCCTGGGCAAAGCCTTTCAGGAACACGTCCGCCGCCAGGTCGGCCAATATTTGCTTTACCGCTCGAGCGCATTGATTTGTTCTACTTCTTCCAGCGCTGGAGCGACGCGCGGGGGCAATCGACCGTCAGCCGTATGCGCGAGAAATGGCGCTTATCGGACGATGATCCTTTCATCGCGCGTATGTCCGCATTCTCTGCAAGGCATCGATTGCGTCTCGTTCGGCTCTGGTTTCCCTGGCATCGGCACAGCGTGATTCGTCAGCTCAGCTATCCGCCGGCTTTTATAGTCGACAGGCTGTTGAATCGCCTCTTGACCCGCAGGCACGCAGAGCGGACATCAGTGTGAGCAATTGCTTGCGGGACACGACACTGGTGTGGAAAATGGGGACATTCCTGATTTTCTGAGAAATGACTCCAGCGGCCGGATGAAACGATGTCCGGAAAATCAGGAATGTCCCCATTTTCCTTATGTC
>JACDCP010000087.1:3835-10570 GCA_013817465.1 Gammaproteobacteria bacterium
CTCAAATCGCGCCTTCATGAATAGTCCGGAACGCCGGTCGCGCTGAAACCGTCCAGAAAAACATCTGCGGCCAGATCGGCGAACTCCACGGGCGAGATTGCGCCGGACTCGTCGTACCACGTGTAAGTCCAGTTCAGCATGCCCATGAACAGCATGACGGACGGCGTGCGCAGCGCGGGCACGGTGCTCAGCCGCGGATTGATCTCCTGCAGGAGCGCGCCGATTTTCTCGAGCAGTCTCTTCTCTAGCCGCACGATTTCCTTCCTCTGCTTTTCCGGCAAACATCCAAGATCGTTGACCAACACAGTGTGCTGCGTTCTGGCGCCGCCGTAGATTTCCATGAGCGCACGAGCGAGCCGGCGCAGGCGCGTGCCCGCGTCTCCGCCTGCCGCGAGACTTTCTTCTGTCGCCTCGAGCAGCCGCCCGATATGGTCCGACATGATGTCGTAAAGCACCGCCTCCTTCGACGGATAGTAGTGATAGAGCCAGGACTTCGAGGCGTTGCAGGCCTGCGCGAGCTCTGCAATCGACGTGCGCGGAAATCCTTTCTCGGCGAACAGCGCCGCCGCCTGCTCGAGGATCGAGCGGCGGCGGTCATCGTAGTCGGCGGCTTGCGGGCGAGCCATTGTAGCCGCCGGGTCTAAAAGACCGGGATCAGATTATTAGGGTCGAAGGCTGTGGTCTTGCCGTCCACGCCGATCTCGGGCAGGGCAGGAAACTCGATGCCGTGCGGCTCGATGAACCCCTTCATCTGCAGCACGGCCTTCTTCCAGTTCGCCTCGCGCTCTTCCAGTGACAGAATCCCGAGGCCGGCTTCGCGCGCTTTTTTCTCGAGCAGGCGGTGCGTCGGCTTGAACGTGGACGGCAGCTCCCAGAACTCCTCGGGCGGCTCGAACAGCACACCGGACAGGAATATGAAGCCGGCCCGGATCTGCTTCGTCACCATTTCCTTGTCGTCCGCCGACATGTCCGGCAGCACTTTCTGCAGGACCGTCAGACAGATGCCGAGATGGCGCGCCTCGTCCTGGCCGATGCGCCGGAACGCCTCCTTGAGCACCGGAATCTTCGTCTCCTGATACATGCCGTGAAACAGCGTGGATGAAGCCACTTCGCCGAACAGAAAGGAAGTGAACAGCATCGGCACCGGATACTTGTGCAGGCTGTTCTTGTAGGCATTCCAGTAGCGTGCGCCGTTGTGGAACAACCATTGCACGTTGTTGCGCGCCAGCTCGCCGAGCGGCGTCTCGATCTCGTGATTAACCGGACCGCCCGGCGTGACGATGTTGATCGCGCGGCCGCAGACCTCTTCGTGATTCATCTCATCGCGGGCGACCGAGAAGAAGGCTTTGCGGATCGGATCCTCTTCGTGGGTCTCGTAAGTGTGAATAACTGCCCGCGAAAATACGGCCGGGCCCGACGCGTCGAACACCGCGAGGAGGGCGAACCAGTAGGAGATGGCGTAGCGCTGATCGGCAGTCAGCTCCTCGGGCTTCAGTGTGTCCCAGGGCAGCTTGTTGGGGGACCAGCCGGGATCGCGCGCTGAGTCGTAAATCTGCATGAGCTTCGGTGTCTCGGTGCGCCAGTCCATCGGGAAGATATTCATCTCCGGGAGCCCCGGCGCGTCCTCGGCCGTCTCGAGGAGCTTGACCGGATCCGGCGCCTCGTCGAGCTCGATCGGCGGCGGGCGCATTTCTTTTCTGAGCTTATCGTGTCGGGCTTGGGTGGCCATGGCCGGTCTCCGCTTGAGTCGAATGGCGTAACGATAAAATAAACCGACCGGCCGGTCAATTAATACCGGGCCGTGGAGACGTTCCCGCGGGAACGTTTTGCATCGATCCGCCCATTAGCGGGGCAGAATTGAAAGACAACAATCGGATATCGCCGTCAGCCTTCCGCTTCGATGCTTAACGTTTCTCGATGGAGACCTGCCGCATGCTGACTCTTTTCGATTACCTGCCCTCACAGAATGCCTGGAAGGTGCGCCAGCTCCTGAACCATCTGCAGCGGCCCTATCGCACCGAACTGGTCAGCATTTTCGAGGGCGAAGGCAAAACCGACGCCTACAGACGTATCAATCCGACCGGTTCGGTGCCGGCGATCCGGCTCGAGAACGGCTGCGTGCTGGCCGAATCCAACGCGATCCTGGGTTATCTGGCCGAAGGCACGCCGTACTTGCCCGACGACTCGTTCGGGCGCGCCAAGGTGCAGCAGTGGTTGTTTTTTGAACAGCAGTACGTGGAGCCGATGATCGGCTCTCTGCGATTCTGGACGATGACCGGCAAATTGCCGCACCGTTCCGCACCGATGATCAAAGCGCGCCGCAGCGGCTCGCTGAAGGCGCTTCAGATCCTGAATGTGGAACTGGCCACGCGAGCGTTCATTGCCGGAGACCGTTACACCATCGCCGACCTCTCGCTGTTCGCCTACGCCAGCCGTGCCGAGGAAGCCGGCTTGTCGCTACAACCGTATCCGGCCTTTCGGCAGTGGATTACGCGAGTGCAGGAGCAACCGGGGTTTCTTGCTGAAATATATCCGTACTCGATCGATCCGCATTCGGTGAAGGAGCTGGGATGATCAGGTTGCCTTGCCCGAGGAACCTTTCGCTCAAAGCACTACAGCTTGCGAACCGAGCATGCGTACGTGGGCTGGATTCGACGCTATATCCTGTTCCACTGCGAAAGATCGTGTGACGGTTCTGCCGCAAAACCTGAATAAGCCATTGCAGATGCTACTGGACCGGGTTCGCGTTACTCAGCACTGGGCCGGCTTCGACATGTAGATGTCGGGCCGGCCACGCCCGTTGGCGTCGGGCATTACGCCGGTGACGACAAAGCCGAGCTTGGGATAGAAGAGAAACGGGTGCCCGCGCCCGAGATCGTGGAGCTCCGCGATGTGGCGGGGCACATCGCCGTAGAGATCCACTCCGGCCAGCGAGGTCATGCCCGAGTCGTCATCAGTGCCGAGCGTCAGGGTGAGCGCTCCCCGGCGCGCCGCTTCTGCCCCGAATTTACCAACGAGTGTGCGGCCAAGGCCGCGGCCCCGGTCCTCGCGCCGCACCACGAGCGGGTGGAGTTCCCAGACGCGCCCGCCGTATTCGGGCTGACCACCGATCCAGCCGAGGAGGACCTCGCCATCGAGCATGGCGCGTGCGAAGCCATCGCGGAGGACGCGCACCACTTCGTCGCGCGCCAAGGCCACTGTCGGCCAGCCGCGGGGTTCGTCGAAGTGATCCACCAGCAGAACGGCGGCTTGCGCCCGGATTGGCTCCGGCTGACAAGCGAGATCAACGATCTCCATATGCGGGACTCCCTTGTCCGCCCAACGTTTCCGTTCAGCTTGGCGCGATCCTGCCACATTATCTATACGTGTTGATCGACCAGAATCGTGTTTCCATCCGGATCAACAATCATGAAGCTGGCCGGACCAGTCGAGCTTTCGTCTGCTTCTGAAATCATGTCTACGCCACGATCTTTGAGCTGGCGCTGCAACTCCCGAACATCCGTGAATTCTCTGAGTTGCTGAGCATCGCTACTCCAGCCCGGGTTGAAGGTGAGAATGTTCTTATCGAACATGCCTTGAAACAACCCGATTGCGTGGTCGCCATTCTTCATGATCAGCCAATTCTGCGATTGATCTCCTGCGAAAACTGTAAAACCCAGCTTTTCGTAAAAGAGCTTCGACGCCTCGATATCTTTTACAACCAGGCTGACAGAAAAAGCTCCCAGTTCCATAATTGACTCCGACGTTGTGTTTTGATTAGAGATTGACTGAATCTTGCTCGCTTCGCTAACTCGCCTCGACGTCACGACCGAGTGGCCCTCAGCGGCTTAGCGATCTCGGAAGACTGCCTCCATATTGTTACCGTCCGGATCATGTACGAAAGCGGCGTAGTAGCCCGGCGGATTTCCTTCAGAGGTCGGTCTGATTCCAGGCGGTCCGTTGTCGGTGCCGCCCGCCTGCAGGGCGGCCGTGTGAAAGGCGTCGACCTCGGTGCGACTTCTGGCCGCGAACGCCGTGTGCTGCTTCACGCTGTGCGGGTGGAAGCGGTCAATCCAAGCACCGGGTAATCAACGCCGTAACCGACGCCATCAGAGCCCTTGTGTTCGGCAAGCTGCATGACCCGCCGCATGCCGAGTGCACCTAGAGCCGCGTCGTAGAACGCGGCGGAACGGGCGACGTTCGATACACCAATGCCAGTGTGGTCAATCATGACAATAGAAAATCTCCAGCAAATTTAACGACCGAGTTGATACTGCGCGGATGTGGCCTATCGGCCGTCCGACAGGCTGCGACCGCAGAAGGCGACCGTCAGTTCATCGACATGTCAGGCAGGATCAGCTCCTACCGGGTGACTCCAGTCTTCTTGCATGCCTCTACACACGCTATGGGGATTGTCAGTGCGAGCTCACCGCGCGTTGCGGCAACCGCGTTGAGCTTCGCCTCCAAAATCTCAAAGGTCTTCTGCAGCGAGTCGGCCATCACAATTGACTTCCACGCCGGGACGAATCCAAGCCGGATAAAGTAATGGTGCAGCAAGGACGACCCGTCAGCGAATCTCATTCGGAAAGTATCTGTGGCTATGTGGAGGACGTTGAAGCCTGCGGCTTCGAGCATGCCCCCTACCGAATCGACCGTTCCACGATGGCTGATGTGGGCGTCGAGGGCGGCGAGCCAATCGCTGCGCCCAAGTTCGAGCAGCGTGGCACGGTAGACCTCGTAAAACTCGGCCATGTGGCCTACGAGGTTGGTCGTGAGGAAAAACATCGCGTTAGGCTTTGCGACCCGAAAACAAGCTCGGAGGACGGCGTCCGCGTTATTGAAGTTGTTGATCCCGAGGTTCGATACGATCACATCGATGGATGCGTCCGGCAGGTCAAGGGCCTCCGCATCCTGCTCCAGCAAAACGACGTTAGTCAGGCCGAGATGACCGAGCTTCCGGCGAAGTCGATTCATGCCGGCGTTCCAGGGGTCCACCGCGATCACCTTCGATCCTGGGCCACAGCGTTGCGCGAGTTCCAATGTGAGGAAACCGGTGCCGGCCCCAATGTCCAGGATGGTGAGGTCCGGCCTGACCGGAATCCGGTCGAGTAGAAGAAGCCCAAACGGCGCGGACCAGAGCGGTAGCTCATCGTACAGGTCGCCGAAGTCAGGGGCGTCGAGGTCTATTTCTGAAAGGCAATTCATGGGTGAAGGGGCGCCGCAGCGTGGCTGGAAATATTGATGTGCCCTGTCACTCCCGGTCTGGCGGATCAGGAAAGCTCGCTGAAACTGCGGCCTGCTTCAGCGCCGGCGTTTGGTAAACCGGCCTCCACATTCGCCAGCAGCTTCATCAGGGCCGCAAGCTCCAGCGGCTTTACCAGGTGGCGGTCGATCCGTCAGCTACGTCTCAAATTCAGAAGTCGTCCGTATCTGCCTCCACAGTACGCTCTGCTGCAATCTCCCTGGATAATTCATAGCGCTTAAGTGTGAAATCGAAGCCATCATTCACGCAGTTTCGGACCAGTTGAACTGTGGCGTTGACTGGCTCGAACAGAAGCTCGCTGTTACCACCCACTTCGATTGCCGCGTCCGTATCATACAAACGAATTTTAAGAGAATAATGAGCCCCATCTAGCACCCAAAACCGTTTTGCCGGAGGCCGGGTTTCAATCGATGCGGCTCCTCTCCGTAACGCGGAGACTATTTCGTCCGCTCTGTCTGCCAGGCTGTCACATTCCGCGAATGGAAACCTGAACTCGCGGAATTCCAGTACCCCGGTGCCTCGGGCTCCCGGCTCGGACTCCACAATGTCCCGCAGCTGCATGAACAGCCAAGGCTCACCGGTCACATAAATAGCCTCTCCTGCGTCGGGGCCTGAGAGAATCAGATGTGAGAACTCGCCCTTGATGAATCCGAAAAAAATGCTGATATCACTTTCATAGCTATGGATATCGGACAAACTATCGGCGACCTCCTTCTCGAACCAGGCAACACGGTCCAAGAGGAAATAGGTTTTTGGCGCGCCCGGGATCTCCATCCTTCTGACTCCCGAAACCTCACTCGTTACCGTTCCGGTCACTGTAAGTTCATCAACCGTTGTCTCTTGATCCGGTAGAAGAATAGTTTCATGTTGGGCGTTCGAAGGGGACGCCACAACAATCGTCGCTATGACGGATATCGCAGCGAACACGAGAAAGGCTTTAATCCCCGTACAACTATTTTCATAGCGCCTTCACCACACTCTCTCAATGATGGTAGAAATACCCTGACCGACGCCGATGCACATCGTGCAGAGCGCATAGCGAGCCTGGCGGCGCTCCAGCTCGTTGAGCGCGGTCGTGATCAGACGGGCACCGCTCATGCCGAGAGGGTGACCGAGCGCGATCGCGCCGCCGTTCGGGTTCACGTGCTCCGCGTTGTCCGGCAAGCCGAGCTCGCGCAGCACGGCCAGCGCCTGCGCGGCGAAGGCCTCGTTCAGCTCGACGACGTCCATATCGGACAGACTCAGGCCGGCGCGTTCGAGTACTTTGCGTGTCGCCGGCGCGGGACCCATGCCCATGATGCGCGGCGGCACGCCCGCGACGGCGGCGGCGATGAATCGCGCGCGCGGCGTGAGACCATAATGCTTCGCCGCTTCCTCAGAGGCCAGCAGCAGCGCAGAGGCTCCATCATTGATGCCAGCCGCATTGCCGGCTGTCACGGTGCCGCCCGGAAACAGGGTGCGCAGCTTTGCGAGTGCTTCGAGCGACGTATCAG
>JACDCP010000088.1 GCA_013817465.1 Gammaproteobacteria bacterium
CTGCCATCCACTGTGCGGTAGCTTTGGGCGCGCGCGCGGACGAGCCAGTTGGCGTAGCGATAATCGAGGATGAGGTCGCGCGGCAGGTGCGTGACGCTCGTTTCGCTCAGGCTGCGGCCCAGATCCTCGAAGTAGAGATCGTCCGACACGGTCTGCAGATCGGCAAGGAAACGCATGCCACCCGGGAAGAGCGTTTCATGATCGAGGCTCGCGAAACCGCGGCTTTCGCCGGTCAGCGCGTCGTTCGGAAAATATTCGAACTCCAGGCCGCCGAGGTTGTTGTCCGTCAGGTAGCGCAGCTCGCCATTGAGCTGCAGTCCTCGCTGCGAAAGCAGCCGCGGGGCGAAGGTCGCGTCGAAGTTGGGCGCAATGTTGAAATAGTAGGGGATGCCGATATCCGTGCCGCTGCGGCTCGAGCGGCCGAACTCCGGCACCAGGAAGCCCGACTTGCGCGCATCGTTGATGGGAAAAGACAGCCACGGCGTGTAGAGGATGGGCACGCCCATGAAGTCGATGCGCACATTGCGCGCCGTGCCCGTGCCCTCGTCGTGATCGAGCCTGATGCGCGAAGCGAGTAGCCGCCAGTCGTCTTCGCCGGGCGGGCAGGTCGTATAACTCACGCCTTCCAGACGCAGTGTCGCATCGCCGCTGATGACCAGAGTCTCGGCCGCGCCGCGTGCCGGGCGTGCAGGCAGCTCGAATTCAGTGCCCGAGAATTCCACGCGCTCCGCAGGTCCGTCCAGAAGTGCCTGGTCGCCGCGCACGCGCACCTCGGGATCGCGATACTCGACGTCGCCTCGCACCGAGATGCTTTCTTCCTGCTCGTCGTAGGTCGCCTCGTCGGCCCGAATCAGCCGTGAGCCCTGCTCGACCCGGACATTGCCGCGCACGACCGAGCTGCCGTCCCTGGCCAGGGTCGCCTCGTCGGCAGAGACGCGGATGGTTTCGTCGTCGCCGGTCGCCGTGGGCTCGCCCGAAAGATCGGCGAGATCGCTCGCGAACCGGCAGAGCTCCGGTTCCTGAGCGTGAGCGGCGAAGGCAGCGAAGACGAGAAGAAGCGGAATGAGCCGATGGGTCATGAAGCGCTGCGGATTTCGGGTTCGGCTTCCATGACCGACCGTAACAATGGCATAGTTCCGCAGCGCCTTCAAACAGCGAGACGCGCACCCGATCGAAACCCGCCCGACGAAATGAACGACCATCGATTGACGTTATTGCAGCGCTGGCTCGAGGACGAGCTCGGATTCAGCGATTACCGGCTCACCCCCGCCTCGGGCGATGCGAGCTTTCGCCGCTATTTTCGCGTCACGCGCGAGTCCGGGTCGAAGATCGTCATGGATGCGCCGCCGGACAAGGAAGACATTGCGCCTTTTCTGCATGTCGCCAGCCTGCTCGGCGCACTGGACCTCAACGTGCCTGCGGTGCTTGCCGAGGACAGGGCGCAGGGTTTTCTACTGCTCAGCGATCTGGGCAGCCGCACCTACCTCGAAGCGCTCGAGGGAGGCGCCAATTTCGAAGCGTTGTACGCGGATGCGCTCGGCTCGCTCGTGCGCATGCAGTCGATGGATGCGGCCGCTGCGGGCTCGCTGCCGCCCTACGATGCGGCGCTGCTCGCGCGCGAGATGGGGCTGTTCCGCGACTGGCTCTGTGAGCGTCATCTCGGCTTCAGCCTGGTGGGATCACAGGCGGAGGCGCTGGAGCAGACATTCGCGTTTCTGAGTGACGCAGCGCTCGAGCAGCCCAGGGTGTTTGTGCACCGCGACTATCATTCGCGCAACCTCATGCAGACCGAGGCGCGAAATCCGGGCATCCTCGACTTCCAGGATGCAGTGCACGGTCCGGTCACTTACGATCTAATTTCCCTGCTGCGCGATTGCTATGTCGCCTGGCCGGCCGGGCGGGTGCGTGAGTGGGCGCTCGACTATCGCGAGCGGGCCGCGGCCTGCGAAATCCCGGTCGGGCACGATGCGGCCGGGTTTCTCCGCTGGTTCGACCTCATGGGCGTGCAGCGCCACCTGAAGGCGGCCGGGATTTTCGCGCGCCTGAAGCATCGCGACGGCAAGCCCGGCTATCTGGCCGACGTGCCTCGCACCCTCGGCTATGTCGTTGCGGTCGCTGCCGGCTATCCGGAGCTCGCGTTTCTCGGCGAGCTGGTGGCCACACGCGTGCTGCCGGCGCTGGCAACCGGCATGCGTGATGTCTCTGCATGCGGGCGATGATTCTGGCCGCCGGGCGAGGCGAGCGCATGCGGCCGCTGACCGACCGGGTGCCGAAACCGCTGCTCGAGGCTGGCGGCAAGCCGCTGCTCGATCATCATCTGGCGGCGCTCGCCGCCGCGGGCGTCGCGCGTGTCGTCATCAATCTCGCGTGGCGTGGAGCGCTTATCCGGAAACATGTCGGCGACGGCTCGGCGTGGGGTATCGAGATCGTTTACAGCGACGAGGGCGAAACCGCGCTCGAGACCGGCGGCGGCATCTTTCGCGCCCTGGATGCGCTCGGTGCCGAGCCGTTCTGGGTTGTCAATGGCGATGTGTGGACAGACTATCGATATCCATCGATTGCGCTGGAGACTCATGATCTGGCGCATCTCGTGCTCGTTGACAATCCTCAGCACCATCCGCACGGTGACTTTGCACTCGATGGCACGCGCGTGCGGCTCGAAGGCGAGCCGCTACTTACGTTCAGTGGTATCGGCCTCTATCGGCCGGCGCTATTTGGGGATTGCGACGCCGGGGCGTTCCCGCTCGCCCCGCTGCTGCGTGAGGCGATGGCGGAGGGGCGGGTGAGCGGCGAGCGTTATGCCGGGCGCTGGTTCGACGTCGGCACGCCGGAGCGGCTCGCGGCCTTGCGCGCAGCGCTCGCGGCCGGCGAAGGACCCATAGCCGAACCATAGCCGAAGTTTTCCAGCAAGTGCCCGCTGAGATCGCGCGCAACGCGCTCGAGATCAGCGGGACCGCCGAGCGCCGATAGCTGTGTCACCTCGAGGCCCGCGAAACCACAGGGATTGATGCGGCCGAACGGCTCGAGATCCATGGCGATGTTGAACGCCAGCCCGTGGTAGCTGCAGCCCCGCCGTACGCGCAGACCAATGCTTGCGAGCTTGCGTCCGTCGACGTAAACGCCCGGTGCCTCGCGCCTTGCGTGCGCCTCGACCCCGTAAGCCGCGACCGTATCGATAACCGCCTGCTCGAGCCCGCTGACCAGGCCCCGGATGCCGAGCCCCAGCCGCTTCAGGTCGAGCAGCGGATAGACCACGAGCTGCCCGGGCCCGTGATAGGTAACCTGGCCGCCGCGGTCGATGGGAATCACCGGGATATCGCCGGGCGCGAGCACGTGAGCCGGGCTGCCGTTCAACCCGAGCGTGAAGACCGGCGGGTGCTCGAGAAACCAGATCTCGTCGCGCGTGTCGGCGTCGCGCTCATTTGTGAACGCCTGCATCTCGCGCCAGGCCGGCTCGTAATCGAGCAGCCCGCGAAAACGCAGCTCCGGCAGGTCGTCTGTTTTTATCATGACGATGATCGATTACTTGACGATGGAGGAGGCGATGTTGGGGCTTTCGGGATTGACATCCAGTGTGCGCGTCTTCGGGACGACAACCAGATCCATATCCTCCATGGGAATAGCACCCAGCAATACCTGATCGCCCATTACCAGGGCGCCCGCAAATCCTATGCGGTTCTTGAAGCGCAGTTCGACCGGGCCGACGTAGGGAACCAGTTTCCGTGAGCCATCAGCGAGCGTCACTTCCTTGTTGCTGGCCGGCTCCAGTTTCAGTTGAATCTGGATATGCTCTGGGATGCAAAGATGGAGTGCTCCAGAGTCGGCCAACGCTACCGCTTCGACCCGATCCAGATCCGGCATCCGCGGGTTACTCAAGGAAATCCTGCTGTTGACCAATCCCATCGACGACTACAACTCTCGTCAGTGATCCCACGCATTCGCCGGTTGAGCCCGACCAAACGGTCCCGTCATCACGCCGCTTCGCCCGCTATTATGCGCTGCTTGCAGTCTTGATAGCGATCGTAGACAAGTTGCCAGAGAGGCCCCGGCCTGCCGTTGCCGACGGGCCGGCCGTCAATCAGCGTCACGGGAATCACTTCGCGCATCGCGCTGCTGATCCAGATTTCATCGGCGCCGGCCAGCTCCGCCGGCGTGAATCGCTGTTCCTGGATCGGCACATCTGCCTCGCGCGCGAGCCTCATCACAAGGTCGCGCGTCGTACCCGGCAGCAGCTCATGTCCGTTGGGCGGCGTTCGCAAGACTCCTTCGGCGACCATGAAAACGCTGCTCGACGCACCCTCCGTTACATGTCCGTCCCGCACCAGTATCGCTTCCTGCGCGCTGGCATCCTCGGCCGCGGCGCGCAACAGCACGTTTGCGAGCAGCGCAGTCGACTTGATGTCGCAGCGCGCCCAGCGCGAATCGGGCAGCGTGACGGCAGCCACGCCGGATTCACGCACGGCCGCCGATACACCGTTGAACGGCTGCGCCATCGCAAATATCGTGGGCGGCAAATCGCGCGGCAGGCGATGATCACGTCCGCTGTCTGCGCCGCGCGAGATCTGCACGTAGACGGCCATGTCGCCGCCGCCGTTGCGCTCGATAAGCGACTCGAGCAACGAGATCCATCCGTTCCGGTCGAATGGATCGGACAGGCGGATCTCGCGCAGGCTGCGGGCCAGCCGGTCGAGGTGAGCGTCGAGCAGAAACAGGTGGCCCCCGTAGACCGGGATCACTTCGTACACGCCGTCGCCGAACAGAAAGCCTCGATCGAGCGGCGATATTCGGATGTCAGCCAGCGGCAGAAATCGGCCGTTCAAGTATGCGTGCTGCAAGGGATCAGCCATAGCTCCAGCTTCCATCGGCCTCGACAAACGATCGCATCGTCGTCGACGATGTCTTGACGGGGCCCATTTTCCGAGCACGCGCCCGAGGCGGCAAGTCCCGCCGTCTTTGAAGCGGACGCGCCTGCTGTCAGTCAGTCTAAAGACGCCTGCGGCTGCAGTGCGGCCTCAATCGCATGGATGTCCCCCGCATCAAGCGCCGGATTGAAGTGACTGATCCGTTCGAGCACCTCCGTCGTGCCGAAGTACGCCTCCGCGCAGGCCGCGTGAATGAAGCCCGACGGCCCAAAGCGATGCTCCTCGAAGAAAACGAGCCCGATGCGCCAGGTATCCTTTTCAATGAGCTCCTGGCAACTGCGACAACGCGCGCGGCTGGTCGGCGCTCGATCAACGGTGTCGAGGCGCGGCACGCGGCGGTGTTCGATGCCGAATTCGGCGGCCGGCTTGAGGGTGCGAGCGACAGTCAGGTCGTTCGCAGCGAGATCGTCGGCCTGGTCGTCGATCATCTCGAGAAACGGTTCCGGACGCTTGTAGGCGGCACAGGGCACGTGAAACCAGAGCGTCATCTCGCCTTCGCCGAAAGCGTTGGGGCGCCTTTCCCCGAACCTGAGCTCACCCTTTCCGATCTTCGTGTCGCAGCCACGGCACTTGGCACGACCCGACGGCGAGTGCTCGATCACGTGCGTCATGCGACATTAACTCCGCGACCAGCGCGAGGTCTGTTCGATTCCGTCCCTGAGTGCAAAGCAACGCGAAGGGATCTCTCCGGCGTTTACGTCGATTTTGCCGGCATGGCCGCATCGTCCAGCTTGTTTGCGCGGGCGAGGGCGTCGCGATCGCTGATGCCCGCCCAATAGTCCTCGAAGGCGGGACGCTTGTCGATCGACCCGAACTGCAAGCCGAAGCCGATATGCGAGCCCACATACACGTCCGCTGCCGAAAAGCGCTCGCCCGCGACGTAGCGCCTGCCGGCCAGCCATTTCTCGAGCGTATCCATGACCGCCTCGAAAGTGCCGTAGCCGATCATCGGTTCCTTGCCGGCGGGCGCCTGCATTCCCAGTGACCGGTTGGTGATCGCCGCTTCGAGCGGTCCCGCCGCAAAAAACAGCCAACGATAATAGTCACCGCGATCGGTCACGGGCGGTGCGAGACCTGCCTTCGGAAACGCATCGGCGAGATAGGCACAGATCGCGGCACATTCGGTCACGACGGTGTCGCCATGCCTGATCGCCGGCACCTTGCCCATCGGATTGATGGCGAGATAGGCCGGCGCCTTCATGGTCTTACCGTACTCGAGGATCTCGGTGCGATAAGGTTCACCCACTTCTTCCAGCATCCAGCGCGCGATTCGCCCGCGCGACATGGGATTCGTATAGAAAACGAGCTCATTCGTCACTGTGATTTTTCCTTGCAAGCGACGAGACTACCGATCTGTCTGAAGCTACTGTTGATAACCCGCATTATGCGTCAAATGGTCGCTGCCCCGATCTGGCGCTTCTGTACGGTTTGGCGCTGCATGCCGCGTAATGATCCCGCCCGATGTCGGCCTGCGGGGCGGCTGCCGGCCTCCGCGGCGCCTCGATCGCCACCCCTTTCGGTGGCCAGTCTATAGCACTTAGTGCTATACAGGCGAAGTGATCGAGATCAAGGTGAACGACGATGGCTAAGAGAATCATGGATACCGTGCATGAAACGGCGGAGCGCCTCCATGAAGCCGGCGTCTTGAGCACGAAGACCATGCGCGAGTTCGATGCGCTGTGTCTGCCGCCGGTGAGAAACCTGAGCGCTGCGCAGATCAGGCATCTGCGTACGCGCAACAAGGCCAGTCAGGCGGTGTTCGCGGCGTATCTCAACACCAGTCCGTCCACGGTGCAAAAGTGGGAACAGGGTCAGAAGAAGCCCAACGGTCCGTCGTTGAAGCTGTTAAACCTCGTGCGCGAAAAAGGTCTGGAAGCGCTCGGCTGAAAAGCTGGTCCACAACGAGAGTTTTAAGCAAGAACCGGCTCCGGCAAAAATGCTGGCGCGGGGCGAACGGTCGTCACCGGGGCAACCTGAAGCGTGGACTGCGATGGCACGCTCCGGCAGGCGCTGCCCCGCCCCGGCAGGCGCTGCCCCGCTACAAACCGAGCATGCGCTTCGCATAGGCGGGCCCGGCGCCGCCGGCCTCGTGCTTGAAGAATACGAACGCGCGCTCGAACGCCGCGCAGCGCGCCTTCCACGACTTCAATGCCTCATCGTCATAGGAGGCGGCGCGCAGGCGCAGATAGGTCAGAGGCCCGGTCCTCGGCAGCTCGGGCGGCTCCGCGCCGTCATTGTCCGCCGTGACCCACGCCGCATCGTGCGCTGCGAGCGCGGCAAAGACGGCCTCGTCCCGCCACGAGGGATGCCGGAACTCGAACGCGACCGGCGTGCCCGCAGGCACGAGATCCAGAAACGCGCTGAGTTTCTCGACGTCGCCGCGTGCGTGCGGCGGTAACTGAAACAGCACGACGCCCAGGCGCGGGCCGAGCGCCGCGAGCGCGTCGAACAGGTATCCGCCCTCTTCGCCGCAATCGGCGAGTTGTTTGAAGTGCGTGATCCGGCGCGGCGCCTTGATCGCGAAGCGGAACGTCTCGGGCACCTGGGCGGCCCAGCCTTCGAGCAGGCTCCGCCTTGGCATGCGGTAGAACGTGTTGTTGATCTCGACCGTCGGCAAGCGCTCGGCATAGAACGCGAGCATCTTGTTCGCCGGCAGGTCCTCCGGATAAAACGGCCCCTTCCACTCCTTGAACGAGAACCCGCTGGTGCCACAGTAAAGCTTCATCGCATGTCGACCGTCCGACGTCGCACGTTCAGGCGGTTCGCGGGCACATGGTGCGCTCAACGGCACCTGCCCGGCGATATCCACGTACCTTCAGCGCGGAGCTACCACCCGCCGTCCGAGCCCAACTCAGGTCAAGCAGCCTGGCGCTTAACTTTGATCTCGACATGGCGTCCGGTTTTTGCCAAGAGCTTCACGAGCGTGTCGATACTGAAGCGATCGATCTTGCCTCGCACGAGATCACTGACACGGGACTGTTGGATACCCAGCAACTCAGCCGCATCGCTTTGCGTCAGGCGCTTATCACGAATCAGCGTTTCGAGCTCTCGCATCAACTGGGAACGCAGCTTCAGATTCTCCGACTCCGCGGCGTCAAAGCCGAGATCTTCGAAGACATTTCCGCTGGATTTCGTCACCTTAGCCATCACTTCTTCTCCTTCATCTCCTTCAAACGCTGTCTTGCTACCTCCAGGTCCCGCTTTCGAGTCTTCTGAGTTTTCTTCTGAAACGCGTGCAATACATGAACGGCATCATCAATCTTTGCCACGTAGATCACCCGAAACTCGCCTCGATGCTGAATCCGAATCTCGCGAGCGCCGCTGCCAATAGTTGTCATTGGCCTCCAGTCGCTAGGCTCCAAGCCAAGCTGAACGCGCTCCAGCTGATAGCCGACTTCTCGTCGTGGCGCCCGTGGAAAGGCTCGTAAATCCTCAAGCGCCGAGCCGACGAAATAGATATAAAATTATAGATATTCTATCAAGCTTTTTATATCATCGATGCCTGTAATCACACTCGGACCGGATGAATTTGAGCGCGGTCTTCCTCTCCTTCTGGTCTGTTCCGAACTCCGAAACTGGTGCCGCAGTAAAGCTTCATCGCCTGTCGACCGTCCGCGCCATTTCGAGATACCGGCAGAACGCGTTCGCGAGCCGCATCTGCTCGGGGGTTCGGCAATCGGGCTCAAAGAGTTTCGGGTTGCCGACCAGAATACACAAGCCCCCGGCGCGCGACGTCGCGATGTTCAAGCGGTTCGCGCTGTAGAGGAAACTCATCCCGCGCGGCGCCTCGTCGTGCGTGGACGTGGTCAGCGAGACGATCACCACCGGCGCCTGCTGGCCCTGGAATTTGGCTGCTCGAGCTGCTGCGGATCGCCGAGCAATACCAGGTTGTTAGCGCCGCCCGCGACCGCGAGCACGTCGGCGAGGGACATCTGTCCGGCTTCGTCGATGAACAGCACATCCACGCTTTCGGCGAAGTCCTGCCGCGCCCAGAGCCAGGCCGTGCCGCCGAGCAAACGAGCACTGGCCATCATCGAACAGCGCGTGAATGCGCTTGTAGTCGTCGAACGCCTTGAGCGCCTCGGGCGAAGACTCTTTCGGTTTGCCCTTGTGCAGGCAGGCGAAGTCTTCCAGCCCCTGAGCGCGCGCCACGTCGATGCAGGTGCGGAGCAGATTCCGGATCACAGTGCATAAGCAAGCATAACCGCGAGTTCCGGATGCGAATTGCTCACTTTAGCGATTGAACCGCCGATCGGATTTCGTTCACGCTTGCCTCGGTCGGTTCACCCTCCGCGCGGGCAACGATCTTTCCTTCGGAATTCAAGACGAAGACGAATGCCTTGTGGCTGTCGGTCGGAATGCCCAACGCTTTCTCGAGGTCCGACTCGGCAAGTATCCAGGTCTGGTCGTAGTAGCGCGCCGGGATCTTTGCCTTGGCGCGTCCAATCGCGTCGGCTTCGCTCATGAAAAATGGCAGGTCGATCGCAAGAACGTCGCGGATGCGCACTGCGCTCTGGTCGATGTTCTTGCGCAGGGCGGTGGCCCACATACGGGTGTCTGCGGCAGCGTCCTTGCTCGGCGTGACGATGAGGAGCGTGGGCTGGCCAAGCAGCTTGTCGGCCGTCACCTTCTTGCCGCTCAATGCCGTGGCGGTGAAGCTCGGAATGTCACCGCCGCCGGATTGCGCAAAGACGTTCGAGGCGCCCAGCAGCGCGATGAAAAGAACAGTCGATCGGCTCGTCATGTGGGGTCCGTGCAAAGGGAAGTGTCGGAAATTCCGTGTCGATCCGCGCGGGAACTCACCGAGCCGGCGCAACAGGCCGACTGTGAAGCAAACGGTGTGCCGGAGCGCCTGTGCATTCATGGACCAGTAGCTAATGCCGGAGGTTGTCGAGTTTGCTCAGGCCTGCTCCAATGCATCTGCGCCCCTGTATCGGAAAAACCAAAGTCAACCGCCGCGCCAGAACCGAAGACACGCCGTAAATCCTGGGCTGAACTGCTCGCGCGGGTGTGTGGGATCGACATGAAGACCTGTCCCCAATGCGGTGGAGCGGTAAAGATCATCTCAGCCATTATCGAACCTAACGCCATCACGTCCATTCTAACCGACTTACGCCTCCCCGACAGACCGCCCGGCCTTTCTCCGGCCCGTCTCCCGGCTCAAATAGACTTCGCTTAAACTCCCCCGCAATGGTGTGGCACGGAAGCCTTTGCGTCCTGCCTTGAAAATGCTCTTACGCCGACGTTAAACCCGCACTCCACAGTTCCCATTGATGCGTCGGAAAACAACCCGGATGTCCCCCCTCTGGCCATCGGACCCGTAGAGCGGATAGTGCGTATAAGAGGCCTTATGTGAGGCGGCGAGCCCGGCGGCGCGGGTTGGCGAGCGGGCGGATGGCTTGTGGGCGGCTCGGTCGAGCGCGTCATCTGGGCGGAGCCGGCCCGGTCCCTCGGCGTTCGGGCGTCTGAATCTTCGCCTTCGAGCTAGAAATGCCGGCGCGCCCGGCCTCAAGCCAAGACGTGCCCGTCTCGGCGTCGACCTCTTCGAACGCAACGGCCGAGGGGTGCGCATCACCCCGGCGGGGGTGACGTTCGCCGACGCGGCGCGCACCAGCCTCCAGCACCTCGACCGCGGCGTCCGGG
>JACDCP010000089.1 GCA_013817465.1 Gammaproteobacteria bacterium
ATCTCATTGAACACTGGTTCGCTGAATTGACGAACAAAGCGATCCGGCGCAATGCGTTCACGAGTGTCGCTGAACTGATCACAGCAATTGACGAATTCGTTGATGCGAACAACGTCGGCAAAGCGGCGCGCCGACCGCGCGGGTGGACGGTGATGGACGACGCGAGTATTGTGAAAGCATCGCGCCGCCCCTAGGGGCAAGCGTCAAGATGCCATTAACGATTGAGAGGGTACGTAAGGCTCGTGGGGTGTCGCCGCCGAGGTTCGCCCCTCTAGAATTGATCAAACCTCGGCATAATAAGGGGGGGACGAACGATGGGAATTCTAAGAAAAGTTCTGTTGGTCGGAATGCTCGCCGCGGCCGCCGCCACGCCGGCGATCGGTCAAGTGTACAAGTACTTCACGCCCGGGACGATTTGGACGGTCACGATGATCCAGATCGCGTCGGGGATGGACCAGAAGTACATGGAATATCTCGCCAGCGAGTTCAAGGAGTCAGAGGACAAGCAGGTCAAGGCAGGATTCGAGAAGTCATACAAGATCCTGCGAACCATGGGCGACGACAGCGAGTGGAACCTGTTGATTCTCAGGGAGTTCGAGAGTCTCGCAGCGATCGAAGCCAACGTAGAAAAAGCCGATGCGCTGCTTCAGAAGACCGATGGCAGTGATCAGGATCAGATGCAGGGATATGAAGACCGGAGCGAATACCGGGAAATCGTCGGCACCAAGTACGCCCGAGAGCTGATTCTCAAGTAAGCGAAGATCGTGCGATAGCGCCTTCGACGCCGTAACAGGTGCGCTGCAGCCGTCGAGCCGCGTGTGAGGTAACGTTACGTCAAGACGTACCCGCGCGGCTCGCGGCTGAGCGGCCATGCGTCAGGCGGAGACTGTAGTCCCAGTCGAGTGTAGACGGACTCGAGTGCGTATCAGAATGTGAGGAGTGCCAATATGCTGACCATCGTGCCGGCCTATGATGAGGGCACAGCCGATTGCGCGGGCTTCGGCGCCACGCCGGACCTCGACGCCGTGCGGCTTTAAAAGAGCGCCGCGGGCCACCGAGCGCACACAACTCACCCGGGGTCATTCGCCGAACGTACGCGCCACCTCGCTATTATCACACCGTGCTGAGTGCCGTGCCGGTCAGCCGTCAGGGCCGGTTTGACAACCGCCGCCGATTCCGCGCATGATTGTTGAATATCTTCAACAATTAGAGCGCGCATGGCCACAGTGAATTACAGCGTCCCTGACGAGATCAAGGAAGCCTTCAACAGAGCATTCTACGGCGAGAACAAGAGCGCTATCATCGCCGAGCTGATGCGCGAAGCCGTGGCGCGCGCTGCTGGAAAGAGGAAACGTGCGCGAGCGATCGACCGGATACTGGCATTGCGCAAAACGGTCGAGCCGATGACCAACAGAGAAATCAAAGCGGCCCGGGATGAGGGACGACGGTGATCTGGCTCACGCTCGATGCAAGCGTGATCCTGAAGTGGTTTCTGGCGCGAGGCGAAGAGCCGGATTGGCCGGCAGCAGAGGCGCTCGCCGGGGCATTGCGGCAAGACAGCGTGCGTCTCGTGCAACCGCCTCACTGGCTGGCTGAGGTCATGGCGGTCATAGTACGAAAGCGGCTGCGAGCAGCCGATGCCGCGCTCAAAGCGTTGGTCGGTCTCGACGTGCCAGTGCTCGGTACTGAGGAGGTCTATCGCAAGGCGAGCAGGCTGGCTGAGGACACGGGCGCGCATCTCTTCGATACGCTATATCACGCCGTTGCGCTGTTGATGCCCTCCTGCACGTTACTCACCGCCGACAGAAAGTATCTTAACCTTGCCGGCAACTTCGGGCGCATTAAGACTTTGCAGAATTTCCGTGCACCAGTAATCGCGTGCCAAGCACTTGATGGTGGACGATAGGCGCGTAGCCGCCGGAATAATTGATGATATCCGCACCATGCTCGATGGCCCAGCGTACCACCGCGAGTACGGCGCCTTCATCGCCCTCGCCTTTCGCGTCGAAGACCTTGCAGATAATGAACTGTACGCCCGGTGCTACACCCTTGTAACGAATGAGGCTCGGCACTCCGGCCAGCATTGATGTGGGCCGTACGCCGAGAGTATCGATCGACCTCCTGCCGAACCCAATGCCCCCGAGCGTGGCCATCATGGCGCGACTGGTTCGCACATTCCGGGGAAAACGCGCTACAGAATGCTCGGGTGCCCGCTTTAACTTGACCACTACTCTTACGGTCGCGTTCGTTCAGCCAGCCATGCTTCCGGACGTCCGCTACGTATCGACTTAATTCATCCGCGATAATGGCCATTCTGGAAACGCTCGGCGATGAGTTAACCAAACCGGTCACCGCGAAATTTTCTCCGTCGCCGCCGTAGTGCAGACCGACTGCACGGCCGGTCTGGGCGTCGACCAAAGCCGAGCCCGAGTTGCCTCCCAACGTGGAGCAATCGTGCGTGAAGTACTGATTCTCGACACGCAGAATTTTTCCTGGCGACAAACGTTTGACGCCGAAATGATCCCCGAATATCCGCTCAACGACCTCGCTCATGAATTCTGACAGGCGTGATCCTTCCTTGGATGGATAGCCGATAACCGCAATGAAGTCGCTGGCAGAGACTGTCATCTCCAGATCAAGGGGAGCGATGCCGCTGGTGGAAGTGCCGGTACGTAAAAGCGCAATATCGGGTCCATTCTCGTCTTCGACGTACAGAACATCGTCGATTGGATAAACGGCCTTTGCTGGACGGTTGTGCTCAGCAAGGCCGGTATTTCGCTGATGGGCGAGTTCATCGGCTTCGGGAGATCCCGGCGGTGATCTTCGACGTGCAGCGTGCAGGCCCCTCCACCGGCATGCCGACGCGCACCCAGCAGTGCGACATCCTCGCCTGCGCGTATGCCTCACATGGCGACACGCGGCACGTGCTGCTGTTCCCCGCGAATCCGAAGGAGTGCTTCGAGCTGGCGGTCGCGGCTTTCGATCTCGCCGAGCGGCTGCAGACGCCGGTATTTGTGCTCTCGGATCTCGACATCGGTATGAACGACTGGATGTGCTCGGAGCTCGAATGGGACGACGGGTACCGGCCGGACCGTGGCAAGGTGTACACGGCGGATCAGCTCGAGGCCATGCAGGTCTTCCATCGCTACAGGGACATCGACGGCGACAGAATCGCGACGCCCAGCTCAAGTCGCTGCTCATCCTGGAGACGGACGTCGACCGGCGCAAGCTGACCTCGGTGCTGCACTATACCGGGCTGCCGCTCCACGCGGACTTCATCGTGCAGGCGATCGCCGGCCGCGGCGTGCGAGGCAAGGCGGCATGAGCTTCATGACGAAGCCGAAGGTGACCCATCCGGGGCTTTCGCGGAACGCGCTCGGGCTCACGCGGCGTGATTACGAAGGCAGCATGTCGACGCTCTGCGCCGGTTGCGGTCACGACTCCATCACCGCGGCGCTCGTGCAGGCCTGCTTCGACCTCAGCATCGAGCCGCACAGGGTGGCGAAGCTTTCCGGCATCGGCTGCTCGTCCAAGACGCCGGCGTACTTCCTGGGCGGCGCCCACGGCTTCAATTCGGTGCACGGCCGCATGCCCTCGGTCGCGACCGGCGCCAATGCAGCGAATCGCGAGCTGTACTACATCGGGGTTTCGGGTGATGGCGATTCGCTGTCGATCGGCCTCGGAGAGTTCGCGCACGCCATGCGGCGCAATCTGAACATGCTGTACGTCATCGAGAACAACGGCGTCTACGGCCTCACCAAGGGCCAGTTCTCGGCATCCGCGGATATCGGCACGAAAGCGCAGAAGAGCGAGATCAACGATCAGCCGCCGATCGATCCGGTGCTGGTGGGACTCGCCATGGGCGCGACCTTCGTCGCGCGGAGCTTCTCCGGCGACAAGCAGCAGCTCGTGCCGCTCATCAAGGCGGGCCTGAAGCACCGCGGCTTCGCGATCCTCGACGTGCTTTCGCCCTGCGTGACCTTCAATGACCACGAGGACTCGACCAAGAGCTATGCGTTCACCCGCCAGTTCTATCATCCGGCGATCCATACGGATTTTGTGCCGCCTGCCGAAGATATCGTGGCGCGCTACGACAAGGGCGATGCCATGGAGGTCAAGTTGCACGACGGCAGCCAGATTCTGCTGAGGAAGGTGTCGGAGGATTACGAGCCGACGAGCCGCAAGGATGCCTTCTCGTTCATCCAGACCAAGCTCAAGCAGCGCGAGTACGTCACCGGGCTCCTGTTCATCGATGAGGCGAGCCGCGACCTGCACGACGTCAACGCCACCGTCGAGCAGCCGCTCAACGCCCTCCCGCACGAAGCGCTGTCGCCGGGCGCGCAAAAGCTCGCCGAAATTCTCCGCCGCTACAAATAGAGCACGCGCTCTCGTCGAGGACCGCTGCAGGAACGGCCGGCTGCCCCGGCATGAAGCTTGCAGCTGGGTGATTTTCGCCTCCACGCCCCACTGTATGCGACATCTGTTCCAGTTCCTGCTGCTGATGTTTTTCATCGCGCCCGCCGCGCAGGGCCAGCAGGATGCCGGGCAGGATCCGCCTGAGCCCGCGATTGCGGTCGAGAACGACGAACGGTCGGATGCGGCCATCGAGCAGCGCATCCGCTCGATTCTGCAAAGCGCCACGGGCTCGGGTGCGATCGGCATCGCAGTGGATGCGGGCGTGGTCACCCTGACGGGTACGGCGCCCGACGCGGCCGCAGCCGACGAGGCCGAAGAGATTGCGCGCCGGGTCGAAGGCGTGGTCACTGTGCGCAATCAGATCGAGCTCGAAACCTCGGTGGAGGAGAGGCTGAATCCGGCCATCGAGCGGCTGTCCGCGCGGGCGGTCAAGGCCGTCAGCCTGGTGCCGTTGATCGGCGTCGTGCTGCTGCTGTTCACGCTGTTCGTGCTGGCCGGCTGGTGGCTGGCGCGTCCCCGCAGGCTCTGGGCGCGAATTGCGCCGAACGTGTTCATCGCCGATCTCATCCGCCAGGTCGTGCGGCTCGTTTTCATTGCGTTCGGCCTGTTCTTCGCACTGGATCTGCTCGGCGCGACCGCCGTGATGGGCACGCTGCTCGGGGCCGCGAGCATACTGGGCCTCGCGGTCGGTTTCGCCGTCCGCGACACCATCGAAAACTATATCGCGAGCATCATGCTCAGCGTCCGGCAGCCGTTCCATCCCAACGATCACGTCGTGATCGAGAAGCACGAAGGGCACGTGATCCGACTCACGTCCCGCGCCACGATCCTCATGACCCTCGCCGGCAACCATGTGCGGATTCCGAACGCCACCGTGTACAAGGGCATCATCGTGAATTACTCCCGCAATCCCGAGCGCCGCTTCGATTTTCTGCTCGGCGTGGATGCGGACAGCGACTTGCGGGCTGCGCTCGATACGGGTCTCGCGGCGCTCAGGAAGCTGCCGTTCGTGCTGGCGAACCCGGAGCCTGAAGCCTGGATCAAGGAAGTGGGGAATTCGAACGTGCTGCTCTGGTACGGCGCCTGGATCGACCAGAGCGTCAGCGATTTCGCGAAAGCGCGCAGCGAAGCCATCCGCCTCACCAAGCTCGCGCTGGAAGAAGCGGGCTTCAGCCTGCCCGAGCCGATCTATCGGCTGCGCATGGACTCGAGTTCCCAGGCGGAGGCCGCCGCAAGGGAATTGCCTGCCGGAGAGGCCGATGCCCGCCCGCTGCGCCTGCAAAGCACCAGGCCCGGCGATGCTTCGCGGCAGTCCGCCGTTCCCGAGAAAGTGGCGCATGAGCGCGCCCGGGCCGACGCGGAAGACCTGCTAGATCCGGCTGCCCCGGGAGAATGAACGCCCACCGGGTGGCCGCTCTTCCAGCAGCCTCGCCAGCGCCGCGTGATCGACGGGCTTGACCAGGTGGGCATCGAAACCGGCCTCCTCGGTGCGGCGGCGATCCTGTTCCTGGCCCCAGCCCGTCACTGCGATCAGCAGGAGATTCCCGCCCCACGGCAGCCGGCGCAAGCGCCGCGCGGCCTCGCAACCGTTCATTTGCGGCATGCCGATATCGAGCAGCGCCACGTCCGGCCGCAGTTGCTCCGCCCGTTGCAGCGCTTCGAAGCTATCGTACGCAGTGTGCACCTCGTTGCCGGCCAGCCGCAGCAGCTCGGCGAGCGAGTCCGCCGAGTCCCGGTTGTCGTCCACAACGAGTATGCACCGCACAGCCGGCGCGACTGCCGGGTGCTTGGCCGTGCTCTCTTGCGGGAGGGCCGAGTGCGGTTCGGCGAGGTTGCTCAGGCGCACGACAAACTCGCTGCCGTGGCCGATCCCTTCGCTGCGGGCCTCTATGCTGCCGCCGTGCAGCTCGATCAGACGCCGCGCCAGCGACAGCCCGATCCCCAGCCCGCTGTGCGAGCGCTCCAGGGAGCTGTCCGCCTGGAAGAACAGCTCGAATAATCGGGAGAGGGTTTCGGGCGGTATGCCGACGCCGTCGTCCCTCACCCGCACGACGATCTCGCCGCCTTCCCGCTCGGCGGTCAGCCAGATGTGCCCACCCTGCTCGGTGTACTTCGCCGCATTGCTGAGCAGGTTCGAGAACACCTGCGCCAGACGCATGGTATCGACCTCGAGGTACAGCGTCTCCCGCGGCAGACGGACGATCAGCTCGTGGCCGCACTGCTCGATGAGCGGCCGGCTCGTTTCGACCGCGCTCTGGATGACTTCCGCAAGCGTCACCCGCTGCGTGCGCAGCTCGAGGTTGCCGCGCGTGATGCGGCTTACATCCAGCAGGTCGTCGATGAGGCGGGTCAGATGGTCCACCTGCCGGTCCATGACGTCTCTCGCCCACTGGAGCTCCGGCTCCGGCGGCCCTTTGAGGCGGACCAGCTGCACCGCGTTGCGGATCGGCGCGAGCGGATTGCGCAGCTCATGCGCCAGCGTCGCCAGGAATTCGTCCTTGCGGCGATCGGCCTCCTTGAGCGCCTGCTCGTAATCCTTGCGGTCGTGCACGTCGATCACGCAACCGACATAGCCCTTGAAGCCGCCGTTCGCCTCGAATCGCGGCAAACCCGCATCGACGACCCAGCGATAATCTCCTTCCCGCGTGCGCAGGCGGTAGTCCACGCTGAACGGGTGACGTCGATCGTTGGCCTGGACGAACACGCTCTCCACGTTCCGGCGATCATCCTCGCGAACATAATCGACCCAGCCGAAACCGAGGCCGGCGCCCGGCGCGCTGCCGGTGTACTCGTACCATTGCTGGCTGAGATAAATGCAGCGACCCGCAGGGTCGGTGACCCAGAGCATCGCCGGCGCGCTGTCCGCCATGTTGCGGAAATGCGCCTCGCTGTCCTGCAGGGCCTGCTCGGCGCGCTTTTTTTCCGTGATATCGCGCAGATAGCCCGTGAACATCGGCGGCCCGTCGAGGGTGATCGGCGTGATGGCAAGCTCGGCCGGGAACTCCGAACCGTCCGAGCGCATCGCCGTCAACTCGACGCGGCGGTTCAGAAGGGTGGCTTCGCCGGTCTCCAGATAGCGGGCAATGCCCCGGCGGTGACTGTCCCGCAGCGCAGACGGAATGATCAGCTCGCACATTTCCCGCCCCACCGCGTCGTCCCGCCGGTAGCCGAACGTGCGCTCGGCCGCCGGGTTGAACTCGACCACGGTGCCCCTGTGGTCGATCGTGATGATGCAGTCGAGCGCGGTGGCCAGCATGGCCGCCTTGCGGGCCTCACTCTCCTTCAGTTCCTCCTCGGTGCGCAGTCGATCCCTCACGTCGATCGCAATGCCGCCGATGAGGGTCGCGCGGCCGTCGGGCCCGAAGATCGGAAATTTTCTGACGAGGGATGCGTGCACGACGCCGTCCTCGTGCAACAGCCTCTCGATCGTCTCGATCCGCGAGTCTCCGGACAGTGCACGCAGGTCGTTGGCCTTGAACTGCAGAGCGGTGGCGGCGGGGAAGATCTCGTCGTCCGTCTTGCCGTAAAGCTCCGCCCGCGATTTGCGGAAGGTTTTCCGGGCGGCATCGTTGGCGTACACGTATCGGCCTTCGAGATCCTTGATCCAGGCGCGGCCGGGCAGGTGACGCATGAAGCGCGAGAAGCGCTCTTCGCTCTCGCGTATGGCCGCTTCGGTTTCGGGCTGGCGTGGCCTGCGGAACGCCGGCAGCGCGCGCGCCAGCCGCTCGCGCATGCGTGTCACCGCCTTCCTGGCCGCGTGGGCCAAAGCCGTCAAGGGCGAAGATTGAGGGTGATCTCGCATGCTGCCGGCCGTTGGTTCGGAGACGCGCGCGTCCGGTTCCCGTCTGCTCCCCGCGGACGCGGCGCGGCTTACATCACATCGGCCCGGGCGCGCAGGTGGCAGCGCGCACGATAGCATGAGGCGGGCGCGTGGCGCCCGCGGCCGGCATTAAAGGGCGTAAAACTTCAACGCCACGCCGTTGTTGCGCCAGCGCTCACCGGTCGGCTGCGGGCCGTCCTTGAAGATGTGGCCCTGATGGCCGCCGCAACGGATGCAGTGATACTCCCTGCGCGGCCACACGAGCTTGAAGTCGGTCTTCGTCTCGGTATGACCGGGGATGGCCGTGAAAAAGCTCGGCCAGCCGGTGCCGCTGTCGAATTTCATCTCCGAGGTAAAGAGCGGCAGATCGCAGCCCGCGCAGGCGAAAATCCCCGCGCGCTTCTCGTCGTCGAGGAGGATAGTACTTTCAAAGGCCCTGCTGCGGTAGCGGGCGGGGGCTGAAGGGGTCATCGGGAGGCGATTCGGGAGGCGAGCTGTGTGGGAATCGTGTCGTGAGTGGCCGAGGAACCGGCTCTCAGCGGATTGACGTTGCGAATCTCGGTCAGTCACCTGGAAATACGCGGCGCTCGGACGCCTTGGGCGGATTGTGGCCGAGCGAGGCCGCAGGCCGACAGCCAGTCAATAGAGAAGGGAGCGGTCAGCTCGGCAGGAGGTGTTGCGGCGCGCCCGGCTCGGGTGAGCGGGATCGAATGACGCGTCTTTGCGGTTGAGGTGATCGAGAATCCGCTCGATGACGGCAGTTTCCTCGATGCTGGCGATGACTCGAAGCGTGCCGCCGCAGCGCCAACAGCGCGCGATTTCGATGGCGAAGACACGCTTTAAGCGTGCGGCCCAGCGGCCCGAGTCATCGCGCGGTGACGCTGGAGCTTGGTTTTCTGCGATGGCGCGGGGTTGGCGTCGGCTTTTTTCTTTGGAGCAAAGCCGAATGAATTCGACCCCTCACGAACCCGTTGTCAAGTGCCCGACCTGCTCGCGCCGTATCGAATGGTCGGAGGCCTTTCCGCAGCGGCCGTTCTGCAGCGAGCGCTGCCGGCTGATCGATCTCGGCGCCTGGTTCAGCGAAGAGCGCAATATCCCGGGTACGGAGCCGCAGGAGGTCGACCGCCGAGCAGAGGACCGAATGACCCGGGGCCTCGCGCAGCCCCGGGTCAGGCCACTTACTGTTCCAGGATCAGCGAGCGCTCGGGGTCGAAGCGTACGAGCACCTCATCCACGCTCGCATAGGAGCTCGTGATCTGTTTCATGAGCTTGCCGGCTTCTTCCTCGCCGAACGCCTCGGACAACGCCGCGACCAGCGATTTCTCCGGCTCGGCCATGTCCGCATAGTTCTCGTACGGCAGGATGACCGAGACCTCGTTGCCGTCCGATCCGCTGATCACGCGGCTGATCGAGAACGGCTCGCCCCAGTTCACCTTGACCAGGCCCTGGTGAATTTTCTTGAGCGCTGCGTCGAACGAGCGGTCGCCGCCCGGCTTGAGTCGGTAGGTGTAGGCCTGGATGAGATTCGGTTGCAGATCCTCCGGCCAGACCTCGAGGTCGGAATCGGTTTCGGTGATCCAGGTCGCGTAGGACTCCACGTACTGGTCCACCGTGCGGTTCCAGTGCGCTCCCGCTTTCGCCGAGAATTCCTCGTACGCGTCCATGTCCGCCAGCGTGTGCTCGCCGGAGCGTACGTAGATGCTGTTCATCCTGTCTCCGGTCACCGGCCGCCAGGTCATCCAGCTCCAGGTCTCGCCGTTGTCACGGCGCCACTTCACATGCGCATCGAAGGCTTGCAGGAATTCGGTCCCCTGTCCGGGCAGATGATCGACGCGCCACAGGCGCGCGTAGTTTCCGTCATCCGCGTTCTGTGCCAGCGCCAGCCCCTGCGTCAGCGCAAAAAACGAGTGCGGTCGCGAGACCTCGAATGAGGTGATGCTTCATCATGGATTCTCCTTGTGTTGCGGCGGAACTGCGATCGCAGTGTCCGCGGTCTTGTTGTTTCGGCGGCCGCGACGAGCGCGGCAATGCGGCCGACGCGCGGGCGTCTCATTCGCCGCAAGGTACGCAGGGCGGTCTCCGGAGCCGGTCAGTATACCAAGTCTCGCGGGCTCCGGCCCGGCCGTCATCCGCCGGAGCGTGCATCGGCCCACAGCCCGCGGATCGCAGCGATGCCGTGTGCGCCGGCTGCCCGGGCCCGCGGCAGATCGTCCGGATGGAGGCCGCCGAGCGCGTAAACCGGGGTGATAGTACTTTCAAAGGCCATGCTGCGGTAGCGGGCGGGGACTGAAGGGGTCATCGGGAGGCGAGCTGTGTGGGAAT
>JACDCP010000090.1 GCA_013817465.1 Gammaproteobacteria bacterium
CTTGTTGATGGTCGTGCAGCCGATCGAGTTCGGAATGCCCGCTTCGAGCGAAGCCTGGCGGGCCGGCGCCTGGCCGAGCCCGGCGGGCAGCACGCAACCCATGAAGACTTCGCTCACGTCTCCGCCCTCGAGCCCCGCATCGTCCAGCGCCGCGCGGATGACGGCGGCACCGAGCGACGTCGCGCTGACCGGAGCGAGCGTGCCCTGAAAAGCGCCGATGGGCGTCCGTCGCGCGGCCACGATGACTATCGAATCATCCTTCATGCTCACTCCTCAGGTGCCGGGCACCGGCACCCCTTTGCTGATCAGATGTTCCGTACCAGATCCCTTACCGACCGGGATGCCGGTGCCCGGCACCTATGGCACCCGCGGCGCCGTCGCGCGCAGGATTTCGCGGCCGATCAGGAGCCGCCGGATCTCGGTCGTGCCCGCGCCGATTTCGTAAAGCTTGGCGTCGCGCAGCAGGCGGCCGACCGGGTACTCGTTGATGTAACCGTTGCCGCCCAGGCTCTGGATCGCCTCGAGCGCAACCTGCACGGCCGAGCGGGATGCGTAAAGCAGGGAAGCCGCGGCATCCTGTCGTGTCGGCTCGTCGCGGTCGAACTGCTCGGCGGTGCGATACGCGAATGCCCTCGAGGATTGCAGGGCCGTGTACATGTCGGCGATCTTTGCCTGCATGACACCGAAGCTGCCGAGCGTGCGGCCGAACTGCTTGCGCTCGTGCAGGTAGGGCAGCACCTCGTCCAGGCAGGCCTGCATGATGCCGATCGGTCCGCCCGAGAGCACCAGACGCTCCGAATCGAGTCCGCTCATCAGGATGTAAACGCCCTGATTGACTTCGCCGAGCACGTTCTCAACGGGAATTTCGCAGTCCTCGAACACGAGCTCGCAGGTGTTCGAACCGCGCATGCCGAATTTGTCGAGCTTTTGGGCCGTACGAAATCCGGGCATGCCCTTCTCGACGATGAAAGCGGTCACACAGGCCGAGCCGGCATCTTCCGGCGCCGTGCGCATATAGACGAGCAGCACATCGGCTTCCGGGCCATTGGTGATCCACATCTTCGAGCCGTTGGCGACCCACTTGTCGCCGCGCTTCACGGCGCGGCAGCTCATCGAGCCGACGACGTCTGAGCCCGCGCCGGACTCGGACATCGCGAGCGCGCCGACCCATTCGCCGCTGCAGAGCTTCGGCACGAATTTCCTGCGCTGCACCTCATCGGCGTTCAGATAGAGATTGTTGAGGCACAGGTTCGAATGCGCGGCGTAGGAGAGGCCCACGGAAGCCGAGGCACGCGAGATTTCCTCCATCGCGACCACATGCGCGAGGTAGCCCATGCCGGTGCCCCCGAGCGCCTCAGGGACAGTCATGCCGAGCAATCCCATTTCGCCCAGCGCGCGCCAGAGCTCCTGCGGGAACGCGTTCGTCTCATCGATCCCGACCGCACGCGACGCAAGCTCGCTTTCTGCGAACCGCCGCACGCTGTCGCGCAGCAGATCGATGTCCTCGCTGATCGCGGTGTTGAAAACGCTCATTCCAGACCTCGCGGAATTGCTTGCATGGAAATGGGGACATTCCTGATTTCGCTGAGCCCGTATCATTTTATCGAACCGTCAGTCGACGAAATCAGGAATGTCCCCATTTCCATCAATCGGCCCCGGCGATATGCGGCGAACGGCCGGACAGCCGGTCCTTGAAGCGCTTGGTGTACGGCATCTTGATCTTGCCAATTGCGTGTATGCGCTCCTCGGCGAGCCGGTCGGCGGCCTGCCAGCTCGGTATGCCGTCGCGATCGGCCAGGTTGAAGATGTTGCGGATGTTGTTGAAGATCGAGCTGACCGCCAGATAGGCCCGCTCCTTGTCGTAACCCTGGAGCTCGATGGCCACGTTCATCAGCCCCCCGGCGTTGATCGCGTAATCGGGTGCGTAGAGGATGCCGCGTTTTTCGAGCGCGGTGCCCCATTCCTCGGACTCGAGCTGATTGTTCGCGGCGCCGGCGACGATTTCACATCGCAGCCGCGGCACAGTGTCCTCATTGATGATGCCGCCCAGCGCGCAGGGCGCAAAAACCTTGGCGTCGGTATCGTAGATCTGGCTCATGGGCACCGCCTCGGCGCCGAGCTCGTCCACTGTCTGTTGCACGCGTTCACCGTGAATGTCGGTCACAAAGACCTTCGCGCCTTCCTTGCGCAGCAGCTTGACCAAATGATGGCCAACGCTGCCGACACCCTGCACGGCATAGCTCAGCTCGCCTACATTCGTGTGGCCGTAACGCCGCTCGAGGCAGGCCTTGATGCCCTGCAGAGTGCCGTAGGCCGTAAACGGCGATGGATCACCGCTGCCGCCGTGCACTTTGTGCACGCCGACCACGCGGTCGGTCTCCTGAAAGATATAGTCCATGTCGTGGACCGTTGTGCCGACATCCTCCGCTGTAATGTAGCGGTTACCGAGCGAACCGATGAAACGTCCGAGCGCACGGAACAGCGCTTCGCTCTTGTCCTTTTCGGGATCGCCGATGAGCACCGCCTTCCCGCCACCGAGATTGAGGCCTGACACAGCCGCCTTGTAGGTCATCCCGCGCGACAACCGCAGCACGTCCTTGAGCGCCTCGCCCTCGGTCGCATAGGGCCACATCCTCAGGCCGCCGAGGGCGGGGCCGAGCACCGTCGAGTGGATGGCGACGATGCACTTGAGGCCGCTGCACGGGCTGTTGAAGAAAACGACCTCTTCGTGGCCCATGTCCTCGAGGGTTTCGAAAACCTGCATGCGGATGCTCTCCTGTGGGTAAAACCGAACGCGAGGTAGACAGAATGCAGTCGGACACGCGGCCACGAATCACGGACCGGTCATCTCCGAAGGCATACTGCTGTAAACTGGCGTGCGCCGTGGTGCCATTGGTAACACGCCCGCGAACGTGGTTTTCGTTATGCCGCGAGCGGATTCGGCCCCGCACGGTCGAAAGCCGCGGCATTATAGTGCCTATCGGATGATTCCGCACGGCAGCGACGGCGTTTGGAACCTTCCGACGCCGGGCGCTTGCAACACCATCCGGCTGGGTGGGATGCCGGGCTGCGAACGTGACAGCCATTGCGGCCGACGCGTATGGTGCGCCGCACCAATAGCGGTGACCCGCCTGCACCGCGCTAAGATGACCGTCAATAAGAATCACACGGGAAGCATGCTGATGAGCAGACCCGCCGAGCACATCGAGGAGCAGCCGGCGCCGGAAGGCGGGACGCCGTTGCGCTTCGTCACGGCCGCCTCGCTGTTCGATGGTCATGATGCCGCGATCAATATCATTCGCCGTCTGCTGCAGTCGCACGGTGCCGAAGTCGTGCATCTCGGCCACAACCGAAGCGTCGCCGATATCGTGCGCGCAGCCCTCCAGGAAGATGCGGACGCCATCGCCTGCAGCTCTTATCAGGGAGGCCACAACGAGTACTTTCGCTACATGGTCGACATGCTGCGCGATTGTGACGCCGAACACATCCGCGTGGTGATCGGCGGCGGCGGCACCATCGCGCCGCACGAAATCGAAGAGCTCGAGGCCTACGGCGTCGAGAAGATTTACAGCCCGGAAGACGGCATGCGCCTCGGGCTGAACGGGATGATAGAAGATGTATTCCGCCGCGTGCGCGAAGCGGAGAAGCCGCCTTTCGAACCGCGAGCGATCGAACCGGTCGACCAGCAGCAGCTCGCGCGCACGATTTCGCTGCTGGAGGACACCGTCGGGGATGCCTCGCGGCTCGCGCGACTGCGCAAGACCTGGGAAGCGACCGCGCATCGCCCGCCGGTCATCGGCGTCACCGGCACCGGCGGGTCGGGCAAGAGCAGCCTGACCGATGAGCTGCTGAACCGTTTCCTGCGGCACTTCCCGGATGCGCGCATCGGCGTGGTGGCGATCGATCCGACGCGCCGGCGCACCGGCGGCGCGCTGCTCGGCGACCGCATACGCATGAACAGTCTGTCGGACGAGCGCGTGTTCATGCGCTCGATCGCCACGCGACGCCAGCATCTGGCCACCAGCGCAGTGCTCGCGGACACCGTGCGCTTGATGAAGTACGCGGGCTTCGACCTGATCGTCGTCGAGACGGCGGGCATCGGGCAGAGCGACACGGAGATCGTCGATCTCGTGGATTTGTCGATCTACGTCATGACCAGCGACTATGGCGCGCCGAGCCAGCTCGAAAAAATCGACATGCTCGATTTCGCTGACCTGGTCGCGCTCAACAAGTTCGAAAAGCGCGGCGCCCAGGACGCCTTGCGTGACGTGCGCAAGCAGTGGAAACGCAACCGGCGCAAGTTCGACGCCAGCGATGACGAAGTGCCGATCTATCCGACAGTGGCGAGCCAGTTCAACGATCCCGGCGTGAACCATTTCTTCAAGGGGCTTTGCGACGCGCTTGCCGCGCGCGGCTTCGGGCGCTGGTCGATCGACGAGGACATCCTTGCCGCGACTCACGCGCGCCAGGCGATTATCCCGCCGTCCCGCACGCGCTACCTGGCCGAAATCGCCGAACGCGGACGTGCCGCCGCCGAGGGCAACGAGCAGCGCATCGAGCAGGCGCGGCTCGCGTTCAGCCTGTACACGGTGCTCGGCGATCTCGATGACCCGCTGCGCCCGGCGGCACTGGAACCCTACGCGGAGACCCCTGCGGCGGAGAACGGCGATACCGCGCTCGTGCGTCTGCGCGAGAAGTACAACGACGCGTTGCAGGCGCTCGGCGACGAAATCCGGGGGCTGCTGAAAGCCTGGCCGGAGCGCGTCGAACGCGTGACCGCCGATCAATATGCTTATACCGTTCGCGGCCAGGAGATCACCGGTGACAATTACACGGAGTCGCTGAGTCGGCTGCAGGTGCCGAAGATTATCGCTCCACGATTTCCGGACTGGGGCGAAACGCTGCGATTCCTCCTCGAGGAGAATCTGCCGGGGTTTTTTCCGTATACGGCCGGCGTCTACCCTTACCGGCGCGAGCAGGAAGATCCGACACGCATGTTCGCGGGCGAGGGCACGCCGGAGCGCACCAACCGGCGTTTCCACTATGTTGCGCTCGGCCATGCCGCGACGCGCCTGTCGACCGCATTCGACTCGGCCACGCTCTACGGCGAAGATCCCGACATGCGGCCGGATATCTACGGCCGCATCGGCAATTCGGGGGTCTCGATCGCGACGCTCGACGACATGAAGAAGCTTTATTCGGGCTTCGATCTCTGCAACCCGCGGACTTCCGTCTCGATGACCATCAATGGTCCCGCGCCGATCATCCTTGCGATGTTCATGAACACGGCGATCGACCAGCACGTCGAGCGCTACCTGCGCGAAGGCTCACGCTGGGATGAGGCGCAGAAAAAAATCGAGGCCCTGCATGGCGATCAACCGCGGCCCGCGTACCGGGGCCCACTTCCCGAAGGTCACGACGGCTTCGGTCTGGGCCTGCTCGGCATGTCGGGCGATCAGCTCGTGGATGCCGAAACCTATGCGAAGTTGAGCGCCGAAGCGCTGGCAAAGGTGCGCGGCACTGTGCAGGCGGACATCCTCAAGGAGGATCAGGCGCAGAACACCTGCATTTTCTCCACGGAGTTCGCGCTGCGCATGATGGGTGACGTGCAGGCGTACTTCATAGACCGCAAGGTGCGCAATTTCTACAGCGTTTCGATCAGCGGTTATCACATCGCCGAGGCGGGCGCCAATCCCGTCAGCCAGCTCGCATTCACGCTGGCCAATGGATTCACGATCGTCGAATACTATTTGAGCCGCGGCATGGCGATCGACGCCTTCGCGCCGAACCTGAGCTTCTTTTTCTCCAACGGCATGGATCCGGAGTATGCCGTCATCGGGCGAGTCGCGCGCCGCATCTGGGCACGCGCCATGCGGGACCTGTACCGGGCCGGGCCACGCAGCCAGATGCTCAAGTACCACATCCAGACCTCGGGCAGGAGCCTGCACGCCCAGGAGATCCAGTTCAACGACACGCGCACGACGCTGCAAGCCCTTTATGCGCTGTTCGACAACTGCAACAGCCTGCATACCAACGCCTACGACGAGGCGATCACCACGCCCACCGAGGAATCGGTGCGTCGTGCGGTGGCCATTCAGCTCATCATCAACCACGAGCTCGGCCTCAACAAGAATCAGAACCCCCTGCAGGGCTCATACATCATCCGTTTGCTGACGGATAGGGTGGAGGAGGCGGTCTATCGCGAATTCGAGCGTATCTCGGAGCGCGGCGGCGTGCTCGGCGCCATGGAAAGCATGTACCAGCGCGGCAGGATTCAGGATGAAAGCCTCTATTACGAGTCCCGCAAGCATGACGGGAGCCTGCCTATCGTCGGCGTCAATACCTACAAGGCTGGGCCGCGCGGGGATGCAGGCGCCGTTACGCCGCCAGAGCTGACTCGCTCGACGGAAATCGAGAAGCACTCGCAGGTCGAAGCGACGCAGCAGTACCTCGATCGCAACGCCGAGCGTGTCGCCCCGGCGCTGGAATCGCTAAAGAAAATCGCGAGCACCGATGGAAATACCTTCGAGATACTCATGGAAACCGTCAAGACCTGCTCGCTCGGCCGTATCACGCATGCGCTTTACGAGGTCGGCGGTCAGTATCGCCGGAACATGTGAGCGCGTCCGATCTGCTTCGCCCCCCCGCGCAAGCCGGGGCTTGCCCGGCCCCCGTTGAAATCGGCTTGCCGGATTGCGCTTTCGCGGGAAAGAGGAGAAATGGCTTGCAATCAGAAACTTGAGGCGCGGCGGCCGCTTTTTTTTCCCGGTTGATTCTGCTAGATTCGGCTTGCTTGGCCGATCTCCGACTCTCCAATATAAAGAACGCAGGTAGCCCATGCCTAAATCGATCTCCCTACGCGGTCCGATAGGATCGGCCCGGTGGTTGGCCGTGCTGCTGACTTTGAGCTCGCCGCTCGTGCTTGCCCAGGAGCGCCTCGTTGACGAGTCGATGCAAACGCAGAGGTCGGCCGACGACTCGGCGGCACAAGCCCAGGTGCGCATCAGCCAGCTCGCCGACGAAACGACCGGCCTGATCGGCGATTACCGCGTGACCACCCAGCAGCTAGACCGCACGCAAATCTACAACCAGAATCTCGAGAAGCTCGTTGCGGATCAGGAGCAGGAGAAGGTCCGGATTCAGCAGGATCTGGAGAACTTCGTAGAAACCCGCCAGGACATCGTGCCCCTCATGCAGAGCATGATCGACACGCTCAGCCGGTTCGTCGAGCTCGATATGCCGTTTCTGCTGGAAGAGCGCACCGAGAGAATAGGTCGCCTGCGCGACAACATGGATCGCGCCGATATCACGATTGCCGAGAAGTACCGCCAGATCATGGACGCCTATCAGATCGAGGCGAACTTCGGCCGCGATACCGAAGCCTACACAGGGCCGCTGCAGCTCGGTGATGGCGCTGAACGTCAGGTCGACTTCCTGCGCGTGGGCCGCATTCTGCTCGCTTACCAGACGGCCGACGGAGCCGAAACCGGATTCTGGAACAAGATCGAGGGGCAGTGGGAGGAGCTGCCGGACGAATATCGCCGTGCGATCAACGACGGCCTGAGCATCGCGCGCCAGCAGACGGCGCCGCAGATGTTGAAGATACCCGTGCCCGCCGCGGAGGCCGCGCAATGAAAACCCTGACAAGAGTCTTTTTTCTGAGCGCCGCCGCAGTCGCGATCACGCCTGCCTCGGCGCAGCAGGAAGAGCAGCCGGCGCAGCAGGAACGGCAGCCGGCTCAGCAGCAGGAACGGCAGCAGCAACCATCGCCGCAGAGCCAGGCACAGACGCTCGAAGAGCTGCTGCAGAGCGTGCAGGAAGGCGCGGAACAACGCTCGCGGGAAAACCAGCAGCGCCTGCAGCGCTTTCAGCAAGCGCGCGACGAACAGCAGGCCCTTCTGCAAGAGGCGCGCAACCAGCTCGCGCAGGCTGAGCAACGAAGCGAGCAGCTTACGGCACAGTTCGATCAGAACGAGGAACAGCTTTCCGAGCTCAACACGACGCTGCAAGCCCGCGTCGGCGATATGGGTGAGCTGTTCGGCGTCGTGCGGCAGGCGGCCGGCGAGACGACCGGACTCGTCGACAGCTCGCTGATCACTGCGCAGTATCCGGATCGCGGCGATTTTCTACCCGAGCTTGCCGAGACCACGGTGCTGCCGGATATTCCGGATCTGCGGCAGCTCAATACCTTGCTGTTGCAGGAGATGGTCGAGTCCGGCCAGGTCGTGCGCTTTCCGACCACGATCATCCAGGCCAACGGCGATAACGAGGAAGCGCAGGTCGTGCGCGTCGGCGTGTTCAATGCGATCACGGGCGACCGCTTTCTGAATTACAACCAGGATACGAACCGGCTGCAGAGCCTGCCGCGTCAACCGGCCGGGCGCTACCTGGAGCTCGCGGAAAACCTCTTTGAGGCCGAACCGGGACAGATCGTCGCCATGGCGGTCGATCCGAGCCGCGGTTCGCTGCTCGGCCTGCTCATCCAGACGCCCAGCTTCCTCGAGCGCATCCGGCAGGGCGGCATTGTCGGCTACGTCATCATTTTCGTGGGCGTCCTGGGCTTGCTGATCGCCCTCGAACGATTCCTCTATCTGACTTTCGCCGGCGGCCGGATCAAACGGCAGCGGAACTCCGATACGGCCGACGGCGACAACGCGCTCGGCCGCATCATGAGCGTGTACGACGACAACCGAAACGTCGACACCGAGACCCTGGAGCTCAAGCTCGACGAGGCCATCCTCAAGGAAACGCCGGCGCTCGAGAAGCGCCAGGCGATCATCAAGGTCTTTGCCGCTGTCGCGCCGCTGCTTGGCCTGCTCGGCACCGTGGTCGGCATGATCATCACCTTCCAGGCGATCACGCTGTTCGGCACCGGCGATCCGAAGCTCATGGCGGACGGCATTTCGACGGCGCTGGTCACGACGGTCGAAGGCCTCGTCGTCGCGATTCCGCTGGTGCTGCTGCACAGCCTGATCGTCGGTCGCAGCCGGAATCTCATCGAAATCCTCGAGGAGCAAAGCGCCGGGATGATCGCTCGGCGATCCGAGCAAGAGCAGCGTGGATGAACCCCATCGGCGACGCTTTTGTCGCAATCCGCAGCTTTTTCGAGGCGGGCGGACACGTGCTCTGGGCAATCCTGTTCGTGACGACGCTCATGTGGACATTCATCGTCGAGCGGCTGTGGTTCTTCCGCGCCGAGCTTCCCGGCAGGATCGAGGCGGTTGCCCGGGAATGGGATGCCCGCACGGACACGACTTCCTGGTACGCGCGCCGCGTGCGCGACGAGCTGATCTCGCAGGTTTCGATCGACGCGCGCCGCTATCTCCTGTTCGTCAAGACGCTCATGGCGGTCCTGCCGCTGCTTGGCCTGCTCGGCACCGTAACTGGCATGATTCAGGTTTTCGGGGTCATGGCTCTGACCGGCACTGGTAACGCGCGCCTCATGGCGGGCGGAGTATCCGCGGCCACCATCCCGACCATGGCCGGGCTCGTCGCCGCGCTGTCGGGTTTATATCTGGCGACCTATCTCGAGCAGAGGGCCAACTCGGAAGTCGAGCGGACCGAGGATCTGCTCGTTCGTCATTGACCGGACGGTGAAGCGGCATGCGACGTAGAGTGCATCGTGAGGCCGACGAAGCCGAGATCAACATCACGCCGATGCTCGACATCGTGTTCATCATGTTGATTTTCTTCATAGTCACCACCTCCTTCGTCAAGGAAATCGGCGTCGACGTGAACCGGCCGTCGAACGCGCCGACCGAAATCAAGGAGGAGTCCGAAGTCGTTTCCATCAGGATCACGCCTGACGGCACGATCGTCGTGGAGGATCGCCCGGTCGATATCCGCGCCGTGCAGGCGAACGTGCAGAGTTCCCTGGCACTGCGCCCTGAGGCGACCGTCGTGGTGATCGCGAGCCGTGAATCGGATGCAGGGATTCTGGTGCGCGTTATCGACCAGGCACGGTTGGCTGGTGCCCAGCAGGTATCACTCGCGGCGCCGGGCGGCGAAAGTCGCTGATTGCACTGATTTGCGGCAGAGGGCCGTACTGACGGGGTCGGCTGACGCCGGATGGCTGTCTTCGGCGCTACACTGACAGAATGTCGAAAAAGCCATCCGTGGCAATTTCAAGAACCTGGTGTGCTTGCAACCAATTCCTCGAGCGAGGCTCTAACTAAATGGCCAGGCGACACGCGACGGGCGAGGAAGACGCCGAGATCAACATCACGCCGATGCTCGACATCGTGTTCATCATGTTGATCTTCTTCATCGTCACGACTTCCTTCATCAAGGAAACCGGCATCGATCCGAACCGGCCCGAGGCGGAGACCGCCGCGGAGAAGGCGCGTGGCAATATTCTGATCGCGATCTCCCCGGCCGGGCAGGTATGGATGAACAAGGACGAGGTCGAGCTGACCCAGATCCGGGGACTCGTGGAGGCTGCGCGCGCGGAGAGCCCGGAGAGCAGCGTCATTGTGATCGCCGACGAGCAGGCGCCGA
>JACDCP010000091.1:0-7382 GCA_013817465.1 Gammaproteobacteria bacterium
GCCCGGTCGTCCGGCGCGCGCAGCAAGTAGTCCATATCGTCCAGCCGGCCCTTCAGGTGGCGCTCGATAACCTTGCGGCCCCATGAGTCGGGCATTGCATCGCGGATGGCGCCGAATAGCCCGCCCCTTCTGGCGGTCTCGAAGGTGCCGGGCTGCAGGCGCAGCTCGACCGGGTCGAGCTCGACCGCATTGGCGCGCTCGCGATAGCTGCGGCCGTAGATGAATTCACCGACGGTGGCGCCCTGCGGGGTTTCATGCAGGCGGAAGCGTCCCGCCGTCACGAATTCCGTTTCGCCGGGCAGCACGATGTAGACGAAGCACTCACGCTCAGAAGTCATCGTCAAGCGCCTTGCGTTTGGGGGCAGTGGTCGGGCTGCGGGCGGCCTCGAGCGTCTTGCCTTCGAGGTCGCGGTCGGGGTCGGCGACTTCACGGAGCTCGTCCAGGAGCTTCAGCGCCCACAGCGCGCCGAGATAGGCGGCAATCGCCGTCGTCGGCTTGCCGCGCTCGATATCGGCCATCACATAGCGGGATATGCCGATGCGCTCGGCCAGCTCCGCGCGGGAGAGCCTGCGGCGCAGCCGCGCCGTGCGAATGTTCCGCCCGAGCGTTATCAGGGCTTGTTCAACCGCATGGGGCGGGGATTCCGATATCTTGCTGACGCGGGTCATGTTGATTTAAAGCCTCTGGTATCGGTTATATGGTGCTTTAAACGAACGTAAACCCATGGGGATAAGCTGTCAAGCAAAATGTTTATTTAAAATACCTTTAAACACCTATATGTTGCGTTAAACAAACAATCCAGATGGTAGCGCCTGGCTCACCCCCGAGTGCGCAGATCGAGCTCCCAGCGGACCGCGCGGCCGGGAAGGGAAATCGCTGGACGGGCTGGTAATGCTGGTGTTACCCCATTACTAACGAGATTGCCGTGCGTACGTCCAGCCGCAAAAACTAACGCGAAAGCATCAGGCGACGATTCCGAAGCCGATTCGCCAACATCTGCATCTGGCAGCGGGTGATTCGATCGCTTTCGATCTCGAAGAAGATCCAGGTGCGCGTGCGCTAGGCGCAGCAGATGTACTTCGCGTGGCGCGCGCGCTGGAAACGACGCTCCAGGAATGGAACCCGCAGGCCGGCGAGGAAGCTTATCGTGACTTATAGGGCAATTTGTTGCTGCTGCCCGAGTATGTTATAAAGCGCGCGCTTCTCGGAGCGTCGCGAAACGCTCGAAGAAGCGAATAATCCACACATGCATCGTCACGTGCGGCGGGTTGCCAGGATCAATGGATCCGGGTTGTCGCATGGGGTGCATGGAGGCTCAAACCCTTTCAGGAGTGATCCTATGCCTAGCGTTTCCATGCGCCAGATGCTGGAAGCGGGCGTCCATTTTGGACACCAGACCCGCTACTGGAACCCGAAGATGGCGCCGTTCATCTTCGGTGAGCGCAACAAGATCCACATCATCAACCTCGAGAAGACGCTGCCGCTCTACGCGGAGGCGGCCGGCTTCGTCAAGGGCATCGTCGCCGATGGCGGCACGGTGCTGTTCGTCGGCACCAAGCGCTCGGCGCGCGACGCCGTGCGCACCCAGGCGGAGCGCTGCGGCATGCCGCATGTCAGCCATCGCTGGCTCGGCGGCATGCTCACCAACTTCAAGACGGTCAAGCAGTCCATCAAGCGGCTGACCGATCTCGAAGAGATGCAGCCGGAGCACATCGAGCAGCTCGGCAAGAAAGAGGTCCTCGAGCTCAGGCGCGAGCAGGCCAAGCTCGAGCGCAGCCTGGGCGGTATCAAGGCAATGAGCGCGCTGCCCGATGCGCTGTTCGTCGTCGACGTGGGGCACGAGTACATCGCGGTGCACGAGGCGGAAAAGCTCGGCATCCCGGTGGTCGCCGTGGTCGACACGAACTGCGCTCCCGACAAGATCGATTACGTGATCCCCGGCAATGACGACGCCATGCGGGCGATCCAGCTATATGCCACCGGCATAGCCGATGCGGTGATCGACGGCAAGGCGTCCATTCCCGAAGTGCCGCTCGGCGAAGACGATTTCGTCGAGCTGGACGAAGAGGGCAAGCCGCGGCGCAAGGGAAGCGGCCGCAAGAAAATGACGGCGCGGAAGAAGGCGCCCGCCCGCAAGGCTCCGGCGCGTAAGCCTGCCGAGGTGAAGACGTCAGGCCGGACGAGCCAGGCGCAGGAGGCTGCGGACGAGGAAGCGCGGGCAGAGAGCGCTGCGTCTGACCTGGAAGAGATGCCGGCCGGCGAGGCGACCGCCGATGCGCCGGCCGCAGACGCGGAGCCGCCAGTCGCCGCAGCCGGGACCGGCGACGTGTCCCAGGCAAAGGAGGGCTGATATGGCGGTCACCGCACAGCAGGTGAAGATACTGCGCGAGCGCACGGGCGCCGGCATGATGGAGTGCAAGAAAGCCCTGGTCGCCGCGGACGGCGACGTGGATGCAGCTGCCGAGCAGATGCGCAAGTCCGGGCTGGCCCGGGCCGACAAAAAGGCCGGCCGGGTGGCAGCAGAAGGCGTGATCGTGATTCGCATGAGCGATGACGGCGCCACTGCGGCGATCGCCGAGGTCAACTGCGAGACGGATTTCGTCGCAAACGGCGAGGCTTTCCGCGGCTTCGCCGATGGTGTCGCCGAAGCCGCGCTCGGCGCGCGGACTGCGGACCTGGATGCCTTGCTGAATCGTTCCGTCGCCGGTGAAACCATCGAGGAGCGCCGCCGCTCATTGGTCGCAACCCTCGGCGAGAATATACGCGTGCGCCGATTCGACCGCCTCACATCGCAGGGCTCGCTCGGCCACTATCTGCACGGCTCGCGCATCGGTGTGATCGTTGCGCTGGAAGGTGGCGATGAGGCGCTGGCGCGCGACCTCGCGATGCACGTAGCGGCGAGCAGTCCGGCTTACATCACGGCCGAAGAAGTGCCGGCGGAAATGCTCGCCAAAGAGCGCGAAATCCTGCGCGAGCAGGCAGCCACCGAAGGCAAGCCGCCGGCGATCGTGGAGAAAATGGTCGAAGGCCGCCTCGGCAAGTACCTCGGCGCAATCACGTTGCTCGGCCAGCCCTTCGTCAAGGACGATCAGATACTCGTCGCCAAGCTTGTCGAGCAGCGCGGCGCCCGCGTGACGGGCTTCCGGCGCTACGAGGTCGGCGAGGGCATCGAGAAGCCGGAAGACGACTTCGTCGCCGAGGTCATGAAACAGGTGCGCGGCGCGTCGGGCTGACCGATTGCCTCGCGCGCCGCATCGCCCGGTCAATTTGCACGAGCCCCCGCAGATGCGGATACGGAGGGGGTGATGGACGACAGAGACAGAGCCGCTGAAAAAGGCTCTGGGCGGCCGAGACGCATTCTGCTCAAGCTCAGCGGCGAAGCCCTGCTGGGCGATGTCGAATACGGAATCGACCCCGTTGTCATTCGCCGCATAGCGACCGAGATTCGTGACGTCGGACGCCTGGGCGTGCAGATCGCGGTCGTGATCGGCGGCGGCAATATCTTCCGCGGCGAAGGCCTGGCGCGCTCCGGCATGGACCGCGTCACGGGCGACCACATGGGTATGCTGGGAACCGTGATCAACGCGCTTGCCCTGCAGGACGCGCTCGAACGGCTGGGCGTTTATGCGCGGGTCATGTCCGCGCTGCAGATCAATGCCGTCTGCGAGGATTACATCCGCCGCCGCGCCATCCGCCATCTCGAGAAGGGCCGGGTCTGTGTGTTCGCGGCCGGGACCGGCAATCCGTTCTTCACGACCGACACTGCCGCAAGCCTGCGCGGCATCGAGATCGGCGCGGATCTCCTGCTCAAGGCGACCAAAGTCAATGGCGTGTTCTCCGCGGACCCCTTGCAGGAGCCGCAGGCAGAGCGTTACGCGCGCATCTCCTTCGACCGGGTGCTGACCGACAAGCTCAATGTCATGGACGCCACGGCGATCGTCATGTGCCGGGACAACAATCTTCCCCTGCGTGTCTTCAGCCTCGACCAGCCGGGCGATCTGCTGCGCATCGTTCGCGGCGAGGATGTCGGCACGCTGGTGACCAACGATTAGCAGGCTGTTGAAAAACACTTTTTTCAATAGCCTGCCAAGCGATACAGGGACGTATCGCCATTATCAAGAGCTTCAAGTTCTTGATAATGCTCGCAATCCGAAAATCGCATTTTCGGATTGCATAGTTGAAAAAGCCATGGAAGGCTTTTTCAATAACCTGTTAGCAGTGCGTCCGGAATGATCGAAGATATCAAGAAAGACGCGACCGAACGCATGCAGAAAAGCGTCGTTTCGCTCAAGGCCGAGTTCAAGAAAATCCGCACCGGGCGCGCGCACACGAGCCTGCTCGATCACGTGACCGTCGAGTACTACGGCAGCCACGTGCCGATCTCGCAGGTGGCGAACGTCGGCGTCGAGGATTCGCGGACACTGACGGTCACACCCTGGGAAAAACAGATGGTGCCGGTCGTCGAGAAGGCGATCATGAGCTCCGACCTCGGCCTCACGCCCGCGACAGCCGGCTCCGTCATCCGCGTGCCGCTGCCCCCGCTGACCGAGGAACGCCGCCGGGACATGACCCGCGTCGTGCGCCACGAGGCGGAGAACGCCCGCGTGGCGGTGCGCAATATCCGCCGTGATGCGTTGAGCGATGTCAAGGAGCTGCAGAAGGAGAAGCTCGTCACCCAGGACGACGAGCACCGTGCCCAGGAACAGGTGCAGAAGCTCACTGACCGCTACGTCGAGGAAATCGATCAGATTCTCGCCGGGAAAGAGGCCGAGCTGATGGAGGTCTGATGCGCGAGCGGACACCCGCCAGCAAGCGAGGTCCCGCCGAGGCGGGGCGGCCTGCAGATCGCATCGGCTCCGGCGAGCCGGCATTGACGTCGATCGGGCGACAGCCTGCGTCGACCGCTGTCGAAACAGTGCAGGCGCCGCCGGCGCATATCGCCGTGGTCATGGACGGCAATGGGCGCTGGGCCCGGCGACGCGCGCTGCCGCGACACGCTGGCCACCGGGCGGGCGTGCGCGCTGTGCGCGCATTGGTCGAGGCCTGCGCCGAGCGCGGCGTCGGCATCCTCACGCTGTTCGCCTTCTCCAGCGAGAACTGGAAGCGGCCGCGCGGCGAAGTGGGCAAGCTCATGGGCTTGTTCGTCGAGGCCCTGCAGCGCGAAGTGGATGAGCTGAAACGCAATGGCGTCCGCCTGCGGTTCATAGGGGACCGCGCGAGCCTGTCGGCGATCCTGCAGGCACGCATCGCCGATGCCGAAGCTCTGACGTGCGACGGCGATCGCCTGACACTGGTCGTCGCCATGGCTTACGGGGGCCGCTGGGATATCGCCCAGGCCTGCCGGCGCCTGGCTATCGATGCGCGCGAGGCGCGGCTCGATCCGGCTCAGGTCGACATCGACACCGTCCGCCGTTATCTCGAGCTCGGTGACCTGCCGGATCCCGATCTGTTGATCCGCACCGGCGGGGAGCGGCGCATCAGTAATTTCCTGCTCTGGAACCTGGCTTACACGGAGCTTTATTTCTGCGATGTGCTATGGCCGGAGTTCGGCGAAACCCACCTGGCCGCGGCCCTGGACTTCTACGCCGGGAGGCGGCGGCGGTTCGGCCGGCTCGAGGAACAGGGCGACCACCGGGTCGAAAAATGCTGAGGCAGCGCATCGTCACGGGCGTAGTGCTCGTATTGCTGCTGCTGGTGGTGATCCTCGCGCTGCCGCGAGCCTGGACGGTTGCCTTGCTCAGCCTGCTCCTGCTCGGGGGGGCGTGGGAATGGGCCGGCTTCCTCGATCTGCGGCGCTGGTTCGGGCGCGCGAGCTATGTGCTCGTCGTGGTAGCCGCGATGCTGTTCGCCTGGTGGCTGGCGGCCGAAGTCGTTCCGCTGGAGGCCCTGCTGTGGGCTGCGCTGACCTGGTGGATGCTGGCGCTGGCCATGGTGATCCGCTTTCCTTTCCCGATGCACACGGTCGCTGTCGCGGCCTGCGGCATTCTGGTCCTCGTGCCCGCCTGGCTGGCGCTGGCGCGTCTCGATCTGGTCATGCCGCTCGGCCGGGAGCTGCTGTTGTTCGTGCTCGGCGTCATCTGGGCGGCGGACATCGGCGCCTATTTCACGGGACGCGCCATCGGCAGGCTCAAGCTCGCGCCGCGCGTCAGCCCGAACAAGACCTGGGAAGGCGTTGCCGGCGGCATCGCCGCAGCCGCGGCCTTCTCGATCGCGGGAGCTGCCTGGTTCGATCTGCCGCTGGCAGCGTTTCTGCCGCTGTGCGTTGCCGTGGCAGGCATTTCTGTGATCGGCGATCTGACAGTGAGCATGTTCAAGAGGCGCAGCGGGCTCAAGGATTCCGGTCATCTGTTTCCCGGCCATGGCGGCCTGCTCGACCGCATGGACAGCATCACCGCCGCCGCGCCGGCTTTCGTGCTCGGTGTGAGCTGGCTCGGCATCGAAGCGTGAAAACGGAACGTCGCAAGCCTGAAGCGGTCTTTGTAGGGCGGGCTTCAGCCCGCCACATGCTCGTCCCGCAGGTGTCCGAACAGAACTTCCGAAACAGGAACAGGCCCCGATGACCGCAGTCGTCGTTTCGATCCTGGCCTTCGTCGCGGCCATCGGCGTGCTGGTCGCCGTGCACGAGTTCGGCCACTTCGCGGTCGCGCGCGCGCTGGGCATCAAGGTGCTGCGTTTCTCGATCGGCTTCGGCAAGCCGATCTGGCGGTATCGCCCGAAGCCGGAGTCCGGCTCCGGCGCGGGCGACACCGAATACGTGCTGTCGGCGATCCCGCTCGGCGGCTACGTCAAGCTGCTCGACGAGCGGGAAGGCGAAGTGCCGGCCGAGGACCTGCCACGCGCCTTCAACCGCCAGCCGGTCCCGAGCCGCATCGCCGTGCTCGTAGCCGGTCCGCTGGCCAACTTCCTGTTCGCGTTCCTTGCCTACTGGGTCATGTTCGTCGCCGGCGTGCCTGGTGCGCGGCCGATCATCGGCGAGATCGAGCCGGATTCGTACGCGGACCGGGCCGGACTGGCCGCCGGAGACGAGATCATCGCGGTCGGCGGGGAGCCCGTCGGCACCTGGGAGAGCGCGCTGCTCGCGGTGCTCGACGACATGCTCGACGACGGCAGCATCAACCTCACGGTGCGCTCTGAGAGCGGCGCCGAGCGCCGAGCGCTGCTGGAGGTGTCGGGCCGCGAAGCCGAGCTGACCGAGCCCGGTGAGCTGCTGACCGGGCTAGGATTTGCGCCGTATGCACCGAGTCTGCCCGCCGTGATCGGCGAGCTGGTCGAGGGGGAGCCGGCCGCTCTCGCAGGCCTCACGCCCGGCGACCGCATCGTCAGCGCCGCCGGCGAGAAAGTCGAATCCTGGACCCGCTGGGTGGACATCGTGCGGGCCCGG
>JACDCP010000091.1:7392-10432 GCA_013817465.1 Gammaproteobacteria bacterium
GCATCGATCTGCTCGTCGAGCGCGACGGCAACAGCTTTCCCCTCGCGCTCGAGATTGGCGAGGCGGAAAGCGAGGGTGAGACGATCGGGCGCATCGGCGCCGCGCCCGAGGTGCCGGAAGGCCTGAACGAACGGCTGCTGGCCGAACAACGATACGGACCGGTAGCGGCAGTCGCTGCCTCCCTCGATCGCACCTGGGAGATGACCGCCCTGACTCTGCGCATGCTCTGGCGCATGGTGCTCGGTGACGTCTCGGTCAAGAACATCAGTGGGCCGATCAACATCGCCCAGTACGCCGGCTACACGGCCAGCATCGGCATCGTGCCGTTCCTGAATTTCCTCGCGATCGTGAGCCTGAGCCTCGGCATTCTGAACCTGCTGCCTGTTCCACTGCTCGACGGGGGCCAGATTCTCTATCAGCTCATCGAGCTGGTCAAAGGCAGCCCCGTTTCCGAGCGTGCCCAGGCATACGGTCAACAGATCGGCATCGCGCTGCTGTTGCTCCTCATGAGCTTCGCCTTTTACAACGATATCTCCCGTCTCATCGAATGACGGCTGCCTCGCTGAATGCCTTTACGCGGCGCCTTCGCAAGCCGATCGGCCACCTGGCAGCGCTGCTAGGCTGTGTGCTCTGCATGCCGGTTGCGCTGGCTGACATCGAGCCTTTCGTCGTGCGCGACATCCGCATCGAAGGGCTGCAGCGCATCGAGGAAGGCACGGTCTACAATTATCTGCCTGTCAATCCGGGCGATCGCGTCGACCAGCAACGCATCGAAGAGGCGCTGCTGGCCGTCTACGAGACGGGAATCTTTCGTGACGTGGAGCTGCGCCGCGACGGCGATGTGCTGATCGTGGCCGTGCTCGAACGGCCGTCGATCGCCGAGTTCACCATCACCGGCAACGAAGATATCGAGACCGAGGAGCTGACCGATTCGCTGAAGCGCGTGGGCCTCAAGCGGGGCGGCACCTTCGATCGCTCGGTGCTCGAGGACGTCACGGGGTATCTGACGGACCAGTACTACAGCCGCGGCAAATACGGCGTCGGGATCGAGACCGAGGTCGAGGAGCTCGACGGCAATACCGTCAGCATCGCCATCGACATAGACGAAGGCCAGCGCGCGCGCATCCGGCAGATCAACATCGTCGGCAACCAGAGCTTCTCCGACGAAGCCATCCTCGACGACTTCGAGCTCAAGACGCCGAACTGGCTGTCCTTCTTCAGGAAGGACGACCGCTACGCGCGGGAAACCCTCGCGGGCGACCGCGAGAAGCTGCGGCAGTTCTACATGGATCGCGGCTTCGCCGACTTCGAGATCGCCTCGACGCAGGTGGCCATTTCGCCGGACAAGAAAGACATCTACATCACGGTCAATGTCAGCGAGGGCGAACGCTACACGATCTCCGACGTAAAGCTCGCCGGCGATCTCATCGTGCCCGAGACCGAGCTGAACAGCCTCGTGCTCGTGAAGCCCGGGCAGACCTTCTCCCTCGAGCTGCTCACGCAGACGACCGAGCTGATGGGCTTCCGGCTCGGCGAGGAAGGCTATGCCTTCGCGCAGATCGAGCCGATTCCCGACATCGATCGCGAAAGCAAGGAGGTCGGCGTCACTTTTTATATAGAGCCCGGCAACCGGGTCTACGTGCGCCGCATCAACTTCAGCGGCACGGTCGACACGAACGACGAGGTGTACCGGCGCGAAATGCGCCAGTTCGAAGGCGCTTACCTGAATAACCGGGCGGTCGAGCGATCGGAGCAACGCATCCGGCGGCTGCCGTTCGTCGAAGAGGTCGAGGTCGAGACCACCCCCGTGGCGGGCAGCCCGGACCTGGTCGACGTGGACGTCAATGTGACCGAAGGCGTCGACGGCCAGTTCGGCGGCGGCGTGGGTTTCTCGGAGTCGCAGGGCATCATCCTGAACGGCAACTTCGTGCACGCCAATTTCCTCGGCAGCGGCGAGCGCGTGCAGGCGGATATCAACTCCGGCCGCTTCGCCACGCTGTACAGCCTGTCGCACACCGATCCTTACCGCACGCCGAACGAAATCAGCCGCACGGTCGAGTTCTCGTATCGCGACATCGCGCAGTTCACGTCCGGGGCGTCGGACTTCTCCACGGAGACCCTGAACGCCCGCCTGCAATACGGCTATCCCATCACCGAGGTCCAGACGCTGAGCTTCGGCCTCAAGTGGACCGAAGCCGACTTGCTCACGAGCAATTTCAGCTCGTTCCAGTCCGTGCAATGGGTGAGCAGCAACGGCGATTCGTTTGCCGAGGCCCTCGGCCCGTCGCTGGCCGTGTTCGGCACGAGCTTCAGCTCCTATGAGCTACTCGCCAACTGGACCTATGACAGCCGCAACCGGGTGCTGTTCGCCGACCGCGGCTCGCGCCACCAGATCACTGTCAGCACCACGGGGCCCGGCAGCGAAGTCGAGTACTACGCCGTCGGCTACGATCTGCGCAAGTACTGGCCGATCGTCGGCGACTGGACGCTGGCGCTCAACGCCGAGCTCGCCTTCGCCGACGATTTCAATGACACGACGGACATCCCGCCCTTCCAGAACTTCTTCGCGGGCGGCCCGGACACAGTGCGCGGCTTTCGCGAGAACCACCTGGGCCCGGTCGATTCGCTGGGCAATCCCTACGGCGGCAATCTCAAGGTGGCGAGCCAGCTCGAGCTCCTCATTCCGACCCCGGAGAAACTTGGGAACTCCACGAGGTTCAGCCTGTTCTATGATATTGGTAATGTATTTTCGACAGGTGATACGACATTCTTCGACCGGCGCGGCGATCCGATAGATTACGAATTCGATTATGATGAGCTCAAGCATTCCGCCGGCATCGCGGCTGAATGGGTGGCGCCGATCGGTCTGTTCAAGTTCAGCTTTGCGATCCCCCTGAACGACTACGAGGGTGACAGCCGTACTTTTCCCGACGAGGTCGAGCGCTTCCAGTTTTCCGTTGGAGGGGCGTTTTGAGATTCAGCGAGGCATGATGAGCTACTTTTTTCGGGTCGGTATCTGCGTCCTTCTCGCCGGCGTTGC
>JACDCP010000092.1 GCA_013817465.1 Gammaproteobacteria bacterium
GTCGATGACAACGACACCCTTGACGCGCTCGGCTTGCCTGCGCATAGCTGTTACGGTCCGTGACCTCTCACCACAGAAAGATCTCGAGGCCTCAGGCTTCTGTCCGGCCCTCGAATCTGCCGAATTTCAGAATCACTGTCGGCATGATCAGCAGGTTAAGCAGGGTCGACGACGCGAGGCCGCCGATGATGATCGCCGCCATCGGCCCCATGATCTCCCGGCCGGGGTTGTCGCTGTCGAGCGCGATCGGCAGCATCGCGAGCATCGTCACGAGCGCGGTCATCAGGATCGACGGCAGCCTTTCCTGCGCGCCGCGGATCGCCGTGCCGGCATTCCACGCGCAGCCCTCACTGTCCACCAGATGGCGGTAGTGCGAGACGAGCATGATCGAGTTACGGACCGTGATGCCGAACAGCGTGACGAAGCCGACCACTGAGCCCACGGACAGCGTGCCGCCGGTCAACAGCACCGCGATAACGCCGCCGACCAGCGAGAACGGCAAATTCAGGAGTAACAGCAGCGTGTGGCGCGCGCTCCCGATCGCGACATAGATCAGCAGCAACGCAACGGCACCCGCCAATAGCGAGTACAGAATCAGCTCTTGCCGCGCCCGTGCCTGCTCGACCGCGGCGCCGGTGAATTCGAGCGCCGCATCGGGGCCGAACCCGACTTCGCTCAATATTTTCGAACGCAGCTCCCGCATGAACGCGTCGAGGCCGCGCCCGGTCACCGAGCACGTCACGGTCTGCACCCGCTGAGCGCCGATGCGCAGAATATTGTACCGGCCGCCGGTCTGCGTGATTTCCGCGACATCCGACAGATGGATCATTCGGCCTTCCGGCGTGCGCAGCGGCAGCGCGCCGATCTGCCGCGGGTTGCGCCGATGTTCCGCCGCCAGCATGACCGAGACATCGTACATCCGGTTGCCCTGGGCGACGCTGGAAACCCTCGCGCCCTCGTAGGCGACCTGTACGGCATCGATCACGTCGCGCGGGCGCAGGCCGCGGAACGCGAGCTCGCGCAGCTTCAGCCGTATCTGCAACAGCGGAGCGCCCGTCGGGGAACGCACCTGAACATCGGCCGCGCCGGGAATTGAACGCATCACTGCGGCAATCTCCTCAGCCTGGCGGTCGAGGATGTCCAGCTCATTGCCGAATACGTTCACGACCACCGGTGAGGTGTAGCCAGAGATGGTCTCGTCGATGCGCTCAATCAGGAAAGTGTTGGCCTCGAACAGCAGGCCCGGAAAACCGCGCAGAATCTCCCGCAACTCGTCGATTACACGCTGCTGCCCGCTTCCCGGCATAGGCTCGAGGTCCACCTCGTATTCGCTGTAATGGCTGCCGTAGGTATCCGCGCCGCGCTCGGCCCTCCCCGCCCACTGGGACACCGAGCGCACGCCCGGGACGCCGAGGAATGCGTCCGTCAACTGATTGCCGACGCGGATCGATTCTTCCAGCGAGGTGCCCGGCATGCCGGTGGTATGCACAATGTAGTGTCCTTCGCGCAGCTCGGGCAGGAACTTCGTCTCCAGCGCCGGCAGCACGGCGAGTCCGAGCCCGGACAGCAGCAGCGCGACACCGATTGCCGCCCCGGGCCGGCGGCACATCTTCTCGAGGACAGCGCCGTAGCGGGGTTTCAGCGCGCCGATCAGCGGCGCGTCGCGCGCAGGGAGCCGGCCGCGCCCGAGCAGCGAGTAGCAAAGCGCGGGCGTCACCGTGAGCGCGACCAGCAGCGACATCAGGATTGCCAGGATGTACGTGAAGCCGAGCGGTGCGAACAGGCGGCCCGCGACGCCGCTCAGCATCAGGAGCGGGACGAATACGAGCGCGACGATGAACGTCGCGTAGACGACCGATCCGCGCACTTCCATCGAGGCGTCGAAGACGATCGCGCCCGGCGAGCGCGGTGTTGCGCCCAGCCGGTTTTCGCGCAGCCGCCTGAAGATGTTTTCGGTATCGATGATCGCGTCGTCGACCACTTCGCCGAGCGCAATGGCCAGCCCGCCGAGGACCATGAGGTTCAGATTGACGCCGCTTTCCAGCAGGATGACTGCCGCGCCCAGCAGCGACAGCGGAATCGCGATGGCGGAAATGAACGCGGTGCGCAGGTTGTACAGGAACAGGAACAGCACGATGACCACCAGGATGCCGCCGACCAGCAGATGGCCGGAAAGGTTCGCGAGGCTGGTCTCGATGTAGTTTGCAGGGCGGAACAAATCCGGATACAGCACGACGCCCTGGCCCGAGAGGAGCTGCTCGAGATCGCCGATCACCTGCTCGATACGGCGGGAGACGGTCAGGGTGTTGGCACCGTATTGGCCGATGACCATCATCACGATGCCCGGCTCTTTCATGATCGATGCGGCGCCTACTGGCGGCGCGGGCGCGAAGCCGACCCTCGCGACATCGCCGAGCGTGACGTTCGCTCCGCCCCGTTGCCCCAGAACGACCGAAGCGAGGCTGTCCGGCGTGCCCGGCTGGCCGCTCACGCTGAGCGTGAGGCGCTGGCTCTCGTTCTCGATGAACCCGCTGCCATGGATGCCGGTCGCCCGCGCGGCGGCGTCGACCACCTCCTCGAGCGCCAGCCCGAAGCGCTCGAGCCGCCCCGGCAGGACCTGGATCTGGAGCTCGCGGACTTCGCCGCCGAACACATTGACATCGGCGACGCCGCGGACGCTCAGAATGCGCGGTACCAGGGTCCAGTCGACGATGTCCCGCAGCGCCATCAGGCTCATCGACCCGGACGTCACGCCGATCGTCAAAACGGTGGCGGACGAGGAGGCCAGCGGCACCGGCGTCGGGGGACCGGTGCCGGGCGGCAGCCGATCGCCGATTCCGGCCAGCCGCTCGCTGACGAGCTGCCGGTTGCGATACACATCGGTGTGCTCCGTGAAGAAGACGTTCACGACCGACAGGCCCTGGATCGATTCGGAGCGGATGTACTGCAGGCCGATCAATCCGGCCAGTGCGCTCTCGATCGGCTGCGTGACCAGGAGCTCGACCTGCTCGGTGGAGTAGCCCGGCGCCTCGGTCTGCACGATGGTCAGCTTCGGCGCGAACTCCGGGAAGATGTCGAGCCCGGCATGTGACAGACGGTAGCCGCCGTAGATCAGCAGCAGCGCCGCAAGGGTCACGATCACGCCCCGATAGCGGATCGAGGCGCGGACGATCGAGGCAATCATCCCGCCCGCGCCTGCATGCTGCGCCTTCGAATGGGCAGGTTCCGGTCCTTCAAGACGCGATTCGCCCGGCGTCAGGGGTCATCGTCCTCGTCCGGGATCTGCGCGCGAAATTCCTCGGACAGCAGCGTCTGGGCGCCGGTGCCGGCGATCGATTCCTCTTCCAGCGTGATGTCGGCGATGAACAAGCCGTCTCCGTGACGCCGCGCGTCGTCCACCGATTGCCGGACGAAGAGCTCCGGTGTTTTGCGGAGATAGATCCATGACCGCCCGGCATACCAGACGACGGCCCTCGACGGCAGAACCACGCCGACTTCTTGCGCACCGCCGCCCGGCACCCGGACGTGTACCCGCGTGCCGACCCGCAACCCGCCCGCGGCGGCCATGAAAAACCAGGTCTCTCCCGGCGCTTGCGGCGAAGCGCGCGGTGAGGCAGAGATCAGCCGTGCCTCGAGGGCAGCGGGATCGTCCGCCCGGCCGATCGTGACAACGTCCGTGCCGTCCGGCAGTGAGACCGTGCCAGGCAGCGTTACCAACAGCACGACGTCCTCGTTCGCCAGGAGGCGGTCAAAGTCAGCGGAGGAATCCGCCAGCGCCCATTCGACCAGCACGGGCCCCCACTCGTGCAGCGCCCGCGAACGCAGATTTTCCGACTCGATCCCGAGCGCCCGGTATCGCTGCCTGGCCGCCTCGTGCTCGACCTGCGCCGCCTGAAGCTGGCGGGTCGAGACATTGCCGTCCTCGGCGTGCAGGGCGCGCGCGCGCTCGAGCGTCTGCGCGGCATTCTGCTCGATCATTCGCGCCGTTTCCCGCTCGGCCAGCCGGGCGGCGAGCGACGTGCGCAGCTCGAGCAGCGGCTGCAAATCCAGGACCTCGCCGATCGCGTGGACTTCGGCACTGAACAGCGCGCGCTGCGGCTCGATCAGCTCGATGCCGCTGCGGCGCTGATCCTCCGCTGTCAGGCGGAGCGCCCGCTCTCCGTCGAGCTCGACGATCCGATCCGGTCCGTCATCGTCATCGTCCGCGCCGGGGCCGTCGCTGCTGCCGGGCCGGCCGAGCAGATAGCCGGCGCAAACGCTGGCCACGACGATCAGGACCAACCCGATCGCGGCCTGCGGCCGCGTCACGGCTGCGTCACCGCGTCGCCTTCCGCGGCAAACAGTGCAACGAGAATGCCGCTCAGGTCGATTTCCGAATCGAGTGGCGCCTGCAGCGCATTCTCGAGTGACTGCGCCGCCCGCATCGCCTCGACCCGGAGCGCGAGCGCATCCCGGCGGGCCCGCGCGCTACCGATCCCCGCCCCGAGCCATGCGAGCCGGTCGATATCGCCGAGCTCGAACTGCCTGCGCAGCCGGGCCTCGTTGCGCTCCGCCTGTGCAGCCAGCTCCTCGGCCTCGGCCAGCGCCTCGAGCTGCGCGAGATAAAGACCGCGCCGCCGCCCGACGTCGTTGATGATTTCCGCCTGCAGGCTCAGGATCAGCGCCTGCTCGAGTTCCCGTTCCGCCAGCGCCTCGCGGATCGGCCCGTCGTTGCGGTGAAGCACGGGCAGCGTCCACGCCGCCCCGAGCGCCCAGATCTCATCGTCCTGATCGAATATAAAGCCGGGCGACAAAACGATGTCCGGATGCTGCTTCTCGATCTCCAGCTTCAGCAGGGCCTCGGCCGCTGCATAATCGGCCAGCGACCGGCGCATGTCGAGACGGTGGACGAGCGCCGCTTCCCGGATCGAAAGCTGCACGATCCGGTCGGCCTCGGGCAGCCGCGCCAGCCCGTCGAAATCGGTCCCGGCGCTTTCGAGCTGCGCCCGGGGCATCCCGGTCAGATTGACGAGCGCGCGCCGCCGGTCATCCAGCGCCGCGTGCTGCCTGGCTTGCAGCAACTCGAGTCGCTGCAGCTCGAGCTGCGTCTGGCTGAGCTCGAAGGCGCTGGCCTCGCCCAGTTCCACGCGCCTCGCGAGCAACGCCCGGCTGCGCTCCTGGAGCTCGAGCTCCTCAGCGAGCAGGTCCCGCTCATGGCGCGCGCCCCAGTCCTCGATCAGCGCCCGATGCAGCGCGCTGCGAAGCTCCCAGGCCGTCGCCTCGAGCTCGAGCCACGCGCTTTCCGCCTGGGCCCGGACACGTTCGATTCGCGCATCCCGCTTGCCCGGCCGCTCGAAGCGCAGATCGGTAATCAAGCCGATCAGCCACGGCGAACGACCGCCAGAGGTATCGCTGTGATGCTCCAGCGGAAGATTGAGCTCTGGATTGGTTCGTTGCGAGGCCGTGGCGAGCTCGGCCCAGCGCACGTCGAGTGCAGCGCGCGCGGCCCTGAGCCGCGGATTGAAGTAAAAGGCCGCCAGGGTCAGCGTCTCCGCATTCCAAACAGCGGGCGGCCACGGGCTGACGGAGTGGCCGCGCGCAGCCAGGAACGCGAGAAGTTTTTTTTCATCGAGGTTGCGCCCAAGCAGATCTGCGAGGTTCGCTTCGGGCTCGACCGGCTCCGGCTCATACTGGTACCGCGCGCAGGCAGCGGCGAGCAGCATGCTGCCGAAGCAGATCAGCCGGAATCCGAACTTCGATGCAGGACGACGCCGGCCGCTTGGCGACCGAAAATGTTGTTGCTCACCGGCCACGTCGTTCAGACTCCGCGCGATTTAAACAGATCATAGCGAGCGGCCGGATCATTTGAAACTCGCAACAACCGGGAACAGGTGCTTCAAAATCCCTATACTCTCGAGATGACGCGCGAGACCGGGATGGACAAGGTTCCGCATCGCGCGCAGGACGCCGCCGAGACGGGTATCCCGGATCCCTGGCTACCGCAGCACGCGCGCGCTTCAGCACGCTGCGCACCATCGACGCCGGCTCCGTCGACGAGCATGCGGGCGAGCTGGTCGAGGACGAGGACCTGGCGCGAAATTCTTCAATGTTGACAGCGCTCAAGATCCTGCTGGTCGATGACCATGCCGTCGTCCGTGCGGGTTACCGTCGACTGCTGGAAAATTCGTTGCCTGAAGTCGGCGTATGTGAGGCCGATAGCGGCGAGCATGGTTATCTGTACTACACGAGGCAGCCGTTTGATCTTGTGGTCATGGATCTCACGCTGCCCGGCATCGGCGGATTGGAGACCATCCGGCGAATCACGCAGCGGGATCATGCCGCGCGCGTGCTCGTGTTCAGTATCCACGACGAAATCGTGTTCGTGGAACGCGCGCTAAAGGCCGGCGCCCGCGGCTACATCAGCAAGAGCGCCGCGGCAGAGGCGCTGGTGGAGGCGGTCGAGCGGGTGCTGCGCGGAGAGATCTATCTCGGACCCGGCATAGCCGAGCGGCTGGCGGCAGCGAATCATGCGCAGCGCAGCGACCCCCTGGGGGCGCTGTCACCACGCGAGTTCGATATCTTCAGGCTGCTTGCCGAAGGCCGCACCGTCAACGAGATCGCGGCATTGTTGTCGCTCAGCGCCAAGACGGTCGCCAATTACAATACCCAGATCAGAAACAAGCTGAACGTAGCCAGCGCAGCAGAGCTTGCACGGCTGGCGATTCGTCGCGGCGTCGTGCCGGCCTGAAGCCGCGGGCGGAGATCGGGCATGAGCTTACGCTTCCGTCTCAATCTGGTTATCACCCTGCTGTTTTTGTTCGCGCTGGTGCTGGGTGTGGCGCTGGTCATCCAGAACACGCGCCGTGCGGTGCAGGATGAGCTTCAATCCACCGCCAACCTGACACTGCAACTGCTCGGTGAGACCATAGCCAGTCTCGAAGGCAACGCGGACGGCCAATCGCGTCTGGTTGAGCGCATCAACGCGCTGGACGATACCCGGCACCTGTGTGTGGGCTTGTACGATAAAAGCGGCGCGCCTTCGACGCAGAGCAGCGGTTGTACGGACACCCGGTTCGCGGCCACACCCGCCTGGTTCAGGCGAATGCTGGTCCCCCGAGCGCTCGAATTCCGGCGTTCCCTGTCGCTGAATGGCGCGCCCGATAGCGAAATCGTGGTACGAGCCGATCCGGCGGCCGAGATCACCGAGGCATGGGACGAGGCGAGCGACCTGTTTCTGTTGATGAGCGGCTTCTGGCTGGCCGCGAATGTGCTGGTGTTCATCACCCTGGGCGTCGCCATGCGGCCCATCGGTATCGTTCTCACGGCGCTGGACGGCATCGAACATGGCGACTACAAGCTGCGCCTGCCGGCGTTCAGATTGCCGGAGTTCGCCCGCATATCGGCCAGCTTCAACCACATGGCCGGTGCGTTGGAGGAGAGCACCCGGGAAAACCGGTATCTAACCCAGAAGTCGCTCGACATACAGGAGCAGGAGCGGCGGTTAATGGCCCGCGAGCTGCACGACGAACTGGGCCAGTGCCTGAGCGCCGTCAACGCCGATGCCGTGTCGATCAGCAGGTTGAGCCGGGGTCTTGAGCCGAAAGTGTACGAAAGCGCGCAGGCCATCCTGTCCGTGTCATCGCGGGTGTTCGAAGTGATCCGCAACATGATCAAGCAACTCCGCCCCGCCACGCTGGACGAGCTGGGCCTGGCCATCACCCTCGGACAGACGATCGACGACTGGAACGCGCGGCATCCGGAGCAGTTCTGCCGCTTTACAGTCCGCGGCGAGCCGCATCTGGACGAACTGGGTGAGACAGTCAATATCCATGCTTACCGCATCGTGCAGGAATGCCTGACCAATATCGAACGTCACGCCCGGGCGAAAGAGCTTTCGGTGCACCTGGAGACATCCGCGCAAAATAGCTTGCTCTATCTGCGCATAATCGATGACGGCTGTGGATTCGATTTGCAAGAGGTGCGCCGGGGACTTGGCTTGCTCGGCATGCGTGAGCGGGCCAGCGCTTTGGGTGGCAGCCTGCGCGTCAGCGCCCGACCCGGCGAGGGCACTTGCATCGAAGTCTGCCTGCCGATCCCACCGCCGGCAAACGGAGCTGTGCAACCCGCGTAGACGGGCACCGGCGCCAACACCGTTCGCCAGTCTCGCCTGGATATTATTCTAGGGAACCTCTGATCAATTCAGTGGTTCCGCGGTACAGGGAGGTACCGCCATTTTCGACGGCTGTAAGCCGTTGAGAATGTGAGGAAAGCGAAAACCACGCTTTTCGCTTTCCGCGCTTTGAAAGTCCAGGAGGGACTTATTCAGAGCTTCCCTAGGGCTTTTCCACGGCTTTGTTCGCGTGATCCGGACACCCCGCGATAGACGAGGCGCACCAACAGGAGAAACTCCTATAGGAAAAATCCTTGCGATAACCGAGATTGCAAGGTTCGAGGTCAGGCCCGATCGGGGCGCGGTGCCGCCGCATTCGCCTGCGTCGATTTTATCATTGCTGCAAAGCCATCGCGCCCGGGGGCCGGTAAATGCGTAACAGGAAGCGCACGACAATTCTGACTTTGATCGCCGCCGGATCGCTTGCGGGGGCTGCTGGTTACGCGCAGGAAAACGAAGAAGCCGCCGAGTTCGAGCCCATCGAAGTGATCGGGGTAGTCCCGACGCATGGCACGGGATTGCCCAGATCCAGCATCCCGGCAAACGTCCAGTCCGCCACCAGCGAGGAGATCAGAGAATCGCAGGCTGCCGATCTGACGGAGTTCCTGAACCAGGAGCTTGGCAGCGTGCACATCAACGACGCGCAAAACAACCCGCTGCAGAAGGACGTCCAGTTTCGCGGCTTCGTGGCCTCGCCCTTGCTGGGCCAGGCGCAGGGGCTGTCGATTTATCAGGACGGCGTGCGGCTCAACGAGCCCTTCGGCGACACGGTCAATTGGGCCATCATTCCCGAGTCCGCCATCGGCTCGATCAGCCTGATGCCTGGCTCCAATCCGCTGTTCGGCCGCAATACCCTGGGGGGCGCTCTCTCCATCGTTACCAAGACCGGCTTCACTCATCCCGGCACGCGTACCGAGATGTCCGGCGGTTCCTTCGAGCGATTCACCGGGCAGGCCGAGACCGGCGGCAGCAGCGGCAACTGGGGCTGGTTCGTTGCCGGAGAATACTTTGACGAGCAGGGCTGGCGAGACTTCTCACCGACCGAGGCGAAAAAGATTTTCAGCAATCTGAGCTGGCAGCCGGGTGAGGGCACGGCCTGGGACTTGAGCCTCAACCTCGCGGCAACCGATCTGATCGGTAATGGCCCCGCGCCCGTCGAACTGCTGGCGCAGGATCGCGAGGCCATCTTTACGCGACCCGACCAGACCGTGAACGATCTCGTCATGTTCAATCTGCGCGGCACACACGAGGTTTCTCCGGCCGTACTGCTGACCGGCAATGCTTACTACCGCATGAGTGATACCGACACCCTGAACGGCGACGAATCCGATTTCGAGCCCTGCTCGTTCGACCCATCCCTGGTCTGTCAGGAAGAAGACGGCGAAGAAGAAGTGGCGATGGACCCGATGCTCGGCCCGATTCCAGCCAACGTGGGCACCGTCGGCAATGCAGAGGCAGGCGGGACCTTCGGCCCCGGCACCAACAATCGCAGCACCACGGAGCAGGATGGCTACGGAGTAGCCTTGCAGACCGCGTTTCTGCAGGATCTGCTCGGGCGCGGAAACCAGTTTATTGTCGGGGCAGAAGTCGACTGGGGCGATGTGGCTTTCGGGCAAGGCACCGAGCTCGGCCGCTTGGACGAAACGCGCGGCGTGGTGGGCAGCGGATTCTTTGTTGCAGACCAGGTGACGAACATATCCTCGAGCGTGGAAAACTACAGTCTGTACTTCACGGACACGCTGTCGCTGACGCGGCCGCTGGCGGTGACCGTTTCCGGTCGCTACAACGACACGAGGGTCCGGATACAAGACCGTTCGGGCCTCGAACCAGAGCTGAACGGCGATCACGACTTCAGCCGTTTCAACCCGGCAGTCGGCGCGACCTATACGTTTTCGCCGGCTATCACGTTGTTCGGCGGTTACAGCGAATCCAACCGCGTGCCCACGCCCTCGGAACTGACCTGCGCGGATCCGAACGATCCGTGCCGCTTGCCGAATGCGTTTCTCGCCGATCCGGCGCTGGACGAAGTTGTCGCCAGGACATTCGAGGCTGGTGTACGCGGCGATCTGGAGCGGAACTACAGCTACAGCATCGCAGCCTTCCGGACGGAGAACGAAGACGACATCCTGTTCATCACCGAAGGCGACATTACCGGCGAGGGTTTCTTCGACAATGTCGGCGACACCAGCCGGCAGGGCGTCGAGCTGGGCTTTGCCGGCATGGCTTTCGAGCGCATGGAATGGTTC
>JACDCP010000093.1:0-9088 GCA_013817465.1 Gammaproteobacteria bacterium
CCTCTGGGACCGCCGCGTGGAAATCACCGGCCCCACTGATCGCAAGATGATTATCAATGCGCTCAATTCGGGCGCAAACGTTTTCATGGCGGACTGCGAAGACTCGCTGACGCCGACCTGGCCAAATATCATCCAGGGGCAAATCAATCTGCGCGACGCGGTGCACCGGCGCATCGATTTCAGGAACCCGGACGGTAAACAATATGCGCTGAATGACCAGCCCGCGACGCTCATTGTGCGCCCGCGTGGCTGGCATCTTTACGAAAAGCACATCCTGTGCGATGGCGCCGAAGTGCCCGGCGCATTGGTCGACTTCGGCGTGTATCTGTTTCATAACGCACGCCGTCTCCTCGAGAACGGCAGCGGCCCTTACTTCTATCTGCCCAAGCTCGAAAATCACCGCGAGGCAGCGCTCTGGGCGGAAGTGTTCGCGGCCGCGGAACAATCGCTCGGTTTGCCGCGGCAGTCGATCAAGGCCACGGTGCTCCTGGAGACCATTCTGGCCGCATTTGAGATGGACGAGATTCTCCACGCGCTGCGCGACTATATCGTCGGCCTGAATTGCGGTCGCTGGGACTATATTTTCAGCTATATCAAGAAGTTCCATAAGAATCCTGAAATGGTTCTACCGGATCGCGAAGTGGTCACCATGGCCACGCATTTTCTGCACGCCTATTCGCTGCTGGTCATCAGGACCTGCCATCGGCGGCGTGCGTTCGCCATCGGCGGCATGGCGGCACAGATACCGATCAAATCGGACCCGCAGGCAAACGAGGCGGCATTGGAAATGGTCCGCGCCGACAAGGAGCGGGAAGTTGCCGACGGGCACGATGGCACCTGGGTCGCGCATCCGGGGCTCGTCCCCATCGCCAGGGAAATCTTCGATCGGCAGATGCCGGAATCGAATCAGCTCGACCGGTTGCGCGAAGACGTGCAGGTGACTGCGGAGGATCTCCTCGCCGTCCCGCCGGGCGAGATTACCGAGGCCGGCGTGCGCACCAACATCAGCGTCACCGTGCAATACATGGCCGCCTGGCTCGGCGGCAACGGATGCGTACCCCTCTATAACCTCATGGAGGATGCAGCGACGGCAGAGATTTCGCGCGCCCAGCTCTGGCAGTGGATCCGCCATGGCAGCCGGCTCACCGGAGGCCGCACCGTCACGCGGGAGCTGTTCGAGTCCCTGCTTGCCGAGGAAATGCGGGCTATCGAGCAACAGGTGGGAGAGGGCGCGTTCGCGGCAGCACCGTATGAGGCAGCCGCCGGCTTGCTGTGCGACATCACGCTCGATGATAATTTCGCCGAGTTTGTGACGTCGGTGGCATACAGGCAGCTCGACTGAGCCCAGAATTGCGGCAACGAGCCGAACCCCGGAGATGTCGATGAGCGCAGCGAAAGCCCCGGAACTGACCGCCGACTGGACGAGTAACCCGCGTTGGCGGGGGGTGCGGCGCCCCTACACTGTCCAGGATGTCCTGCGCCTGCGCGGCACGGTGCAGATCGAGCACACGCTGGCGCGCCTCGGCGCAGAGAAGCTCTGGCGGTATCTGCACGAAAAGGACTTTGTCGGCGCCCTTGGCGCGCTGACCGGCAACCAGGCCATGCAGCAGGTCAAGGCCGGCCTCGACGCTATTTACCTATCCGGTTGGCAAGTGGCGGGCGATGCGAACCTCGCCGGCGACATGTATCCCGACCAATCGTTGTACCCGGCCGATTCGGTGCCCGCTGTCGTCAAGCGCATCAACAAGACGCTGCAGCGCGCCGATCAGATTCACCACGCGGAAGGCGACGACAGCATCGACTGGTTCAAGCCGATCGTTGCCGATGCCGAGGCCGGTTTCGGCGGCGTGCTGAATGCCTTCGAGCTGATGAAAGGCATGATCGAGGCGGGCGCCTCGGGGGTGCATTTCGAGGATCAGCTTTCGTCCGCGAAGAAATGTGGCCACATGGGTGGCAAGGTGCTCGTGCCGACGAGCGAAGCGATCAACAAGCTCGTCGCCGCGCGCCTTGCAGCGGATGTCTGCGGCGTGCCGACTATACTCGTCGCGCGCACGGACGCCGATGCGTCGACGCTCCTGACTTCGGACGTCGACGAACGCGACCGGCCGTTCATCGAGAAAGGAGCCCGCACCGCCGAAGGTTTCTTCCAGGTGCGGGCCGGGTTCGATCAGGCTGTCGCGCGCGGGCTGGCTTATGCGCCGTATGCGGACCTCGTGTGGTGCGAGACCAGCGTGCCGGATCTCGCCCAGGCCCGGCAGTTTTCCGAAGCCATCCGTCGCGAGCATCCGGAGCAGCTTCTGGCTTATAACTGCTCGCCGTCGTTCAATTGGCGGAAGCGGCTCGACGACGCTACCATCGCGAAGTTCCAGCGCGAGCTGGGCGCCATGGGCTACAAGTTCCAGTTCATCACCCTGGCCGGTTTCCATGCGCTCAACTACAGCATGTTCCGGCTCGCGCACGACTATAAGAGCGCGCACATGTCGGCCTACGTGAAGCTGCAGCAGGAGGAGTTCGCCTCGGAAACGCTTGGCTATACGGCCACGCGGCACCAGCGGGAAGTCGGCGCCGGCTACTTCGATGCCGTTACGCAGGCCGTTACCGCCGGAACGTCCTCCATCACGTCCCTCGAAGGCTCCACCGAAGAGCAGCAGTTCGACAGCGCCGTCGGTTGAAGACCCCGAGTTCAATAGCGACGCCGGACTGCCTCTTGTAGGGCCGGTTTCAACCGGCCATCATGGGCATCGCATCCGGCCGACGGGGCCTTCACCCTGCGTGCGGCCTCGCGCGAGCGATCGGGCGCGGTCGGCCGAATGAATTCGGCCCTACGAGCAGCGGTTCAGCATGCACGGGGGATCCAAATGCAATACGAACAAATCCAGGTGCCGGAGAAGGGCACCGCCATCACATTGAGTCCCGACTGCTCGCTCGAGGTGCCAGACAGGCCGATCATTCCCTTCATCGAGGGCGACGGCATCGGCATCGACGTGACACCCGTGATGTTGAAGGTCGTTAATGCCGCGGTCGAGAAGGCGTACTCGGGCGATCGTGAGATCGCCTGGATGGAGATCTTCGCCGGCGAGAAGGCGATCAATAAATACGACGGGCAGTATCTGCCCGAGGAAACGCTGCATGCGCTGCGCAAGTACGTGGTGTCCATCAAGGGCCCGCTCGCCACGCCGGTCGGCGGCGGCGTGCGCTCGCTCAACGTCTCCATCCGCCAGGAGCTGGACCTCTACGCCTGCGTGCGCCCGATTCGCTATTTTCCGGGCGTCTCCACGCCCATGAAGGAGTCCGAGCAGGTCGAGATGGTCGTGTTTCGCGAGAACACCGAAGACATCTATGCGGGCATCGAGTGGCCGACGGGCTCGCCGCAGGTGCAGAAGCTCATCAACTTCCTGCAGGGTGAGCTCGGGGTCAAGGAGATCCGCTTCCCGTCGAGCTCCGGCATCGGCATCAAGCCCGTTTCGCGCGAGGGCTCGCAGCGGCTGGTGCGCAAGGCCATTAATTACGCGATCGCGAACGACCGCGTGTCGGTGACCCTCGTGCACAAGGGCAACATCATGAAATACACGGAGGGCGCCTTCCGCAACTGGGGCTACCAGCTTGCGAAGGACGAGTTCGGCGCCACCGAGATCGATGGCGGGCCCTGGCTCAGCTTCGACAACCCGGTCACAGGACATGAGATCGTCCTCAAGGACGTGATCGCCGACAACTTCCTGCAGCAGATCCTCATGAGCCCGGAGCAGTACGACATCATCGCTACGCTCAATCTGAACGGCGACTACATCTCCGATGCGCTTGCTGCCCAGGTGGGCGGCATCGGCATCGCACCGGGTGGGAACATCGGTGACGGGACCGCGGTGTTCGAGGCCACGCACGGCACCGCGCCCGGCTTCGCCGGCAAGGATCGCGTCAACCCCGGCTCGCTGATCCTGTCCGCGGAAATGATGCTGCGTTATCTCGGCTGGACCGAGGCCGCCCAACTCATCATAAAGGGTGTGACGAATACGATCGCGAACAAGGAGCTGACCTACGATCTCGCGCGCCTGCGTACGGCGATACGCCGCCCGAAGCGCGAAAGCGCGCGGCGGAAAAGTGTCGAGGAAGACCTGCAGCGCCTGATTCCGGGCGCGAAACTCGTCGGCTGCTCGGGTTTCGGCGAGGCGGTCATCCGCCACATGGACGACTGACGGCAAGTCGAGCCGCAGGCGTACATAAGAACGTCGACAATGAGTGCGCTGTTGCCTGTGCCGCACGGATAGCTGCGACGGCATGCTGGCGGTGGCTCCAGCAGCCGATCACGAAACTTCTCTTACCCGCACAATTGATCGCTTGAGCTGGCCGCCGGATTGTCGACACTGGCGACATGATCCGGGTGTTTCTCGTGGAAACGCAGTCGCTCGCCCGCGCGGCGCTGCGCAAGCTTTTCGAAAGCAGCCACGATCTGCGTGTGATCGGAGATGCGTCGCATGTCGACAGTGCGTTGCGATGCGTTCGCGCGCATCGCGTCGACGTCACCGTGCTCGCGATACGCGCGCCGATGTCAGGCCTCGAATGGGCTTGCCGATTGCTGGCAGCGCAACCAGGCGGTCTCGTCTGTGTGCTGGAATCAGATGCCCGGCAGCTCGCGCGGCATCTTCTCGATCGGGGCGTGAGCGGGCTCGTGAGCGAGACCGCGCCGCCGGACGAGGCGTTCGACTGCATTCGTCGCGTCCACCTGGGCCAGGTGCATCTCGACCCGGCGATCGCCCGCCGGCTCGCCTTGAGCCCGGCCGTCGAGCCGCGCCCGTTCGATGCGCTGTCCGCGCGCGAGTGGCAGGTGCTGCTGATGGTGACGCAGGGGGAATCGGCGCAGTCCATATCGCGCAGTCTCTGCCTCAGCCCGAAGACCGTCAGCACCTATCGGTCGCGCATCCTGCAGAAACTGGGCGCACGCAGCGATCTCGAACTGTTGCGTTTAGCGATCAGCCAGGGGCTCCTGAAGCTCGGGGATGCATCGGCGCAATTCGCGCCGCCCCCATAAGGATAACAATTTCCAGCGGTCGAGCTCAGCGCCTCGCGACGGCCTGCCTGGTTTGCGATGATCTGTTTCAGGTCAGTTAAAACAGGCACTTGTGGAAGTCATTTAACTGAATTTCTATTCAAATATCGTGGGCGTCTGCTAGACTGCCGGCTTGCCCATGGGCCCCGAAATCTACGATCCGGACTGCACGCTTTGTCCGCGGCTGGCCGGGTTCCTGGCCGGAATCCGGCAGCGCTATCCCGATTATCACGCGCGGCCGGTGCCGCCGTTCGGCGATCCGGCAGCACGGCTCGTCATAGTCGGACTGGCGCCCGGGCTGCACGGAGCGAATGCGACCGGACGGCCGTTTACCGGTGATTTCGCCGGCCTGCTGCTCTATGAGACCTTACACCGGCACGGATTTGCGAGCCGGCCAGACTCCCGGCACGCGGGCGACGGCCTCGAGCTGCTCGATTGCCGGATCACAAACTCCGTGAAATGCGTGCCGCCGCAGAACAAGCCGCTGGGCTCAGAGGTCAATACCTGCAACCGTTATCTGACTGCCGAGCTCGCGCGCTTGCCGGACCGTGTCGTACTGCTCGCGCTCGGCGTGATCGCGCACAAGGCTGCACTGCGGGCCCTCGGCATCAGGCAAGCTGAATTCGGATTTGCGCACGGTGCGGAGCACGCGCTCGGACGTGGGCGGATATTGCTCGATTCCTATCACTGCAGCCGCTACAACACCCAGACGAAGCGATTGACACCGGCGATGTTCGATCGGGTCGTCGCGCATGGACGCCACCTCGTGGATGCGATAACGATTCCCGGACGGATGCGAGCGACCTGACCACGACATGAACGAGACGATCCAGGCATTCGACGCTCCTTCGTTCGTGCGCAGCCTCACGCAGCGCCCTGGCGTCTACCGCATGCGCGACGCGGAGGGGCGGATCCTCTACGTCGGCAAGGCGCGCAATCTGAGGAAGCGCGTGGGCAGCTATTTCTCGCGTAAGCCCGGCGACAGCAAGACCATGGCGCTGCTCAGGCAGACGGCCGACGTCGAAGTCACGGTGACCGACACCGAGACCGAGGCGCTGCTGCTCGAATACAACCTGATCAAGGCGCACAAGCCGCGCTTCAATATCGTGCTGCGCGATGACAAGAGCTATCCGTACATTCGCGTGTCCACGACACATGATTTCCCCCGGCTTTCGTTTTATCGCGGTTCCCGGAAGCAGCCGGGACGATACTTCGGGCCGTACGCCGGCGCCCGGGCGGTGCGCGAAACGCTGAGTCAGTTGCAGAAGTTGTTTCAACTGCGCCAGTGCAACGACAGTTTTTTCCGCAACCGCTCGCGGCCCTGCCTGCAGTATCAGATTCAGCGCTGCTCGGCGCCTTGCGTCGCCTATATCGATCAGGAGACGTATGCCGGCGACGTCACGGATGCCATCCACTTTCTCGAGGGGCGAAACAGCGAGGTGAGGGCAAGCTTCGTGCGCCGCATGGAAGCCGCCGCGGCGGATCTCGACTTCGAGCGGGCCGCGCGATACCGCGATCATATCGCTGCGCTCAACAAGGTCATCGAGCGCCAGTTCGCGGGCGCGAAGAGACAGGGCGACTCGGACATCGTTGCAGCAGCGGCCGAAGGCAATGTGCACTGTGTGGCGATCATGTTCGTACGCGCCGGGCGCAACCTCGGCAGCCGGACGTTCTTTCCCCGTGCGCACGAAACCTCGCCGCGCGACCTGCTGGCGGCTTTCCTGCCGCAGTACTATCTCGAACGTGAAGCGCCCGGCGAAATACTGACCAGCGAGCCGGTGGAGGATGCCGATCTGCTCGAGGCTACGCTGAGCGACCGCGCGGGAAAGCACGTGCGTGTCCGCCACCGGGTGCGTGGCGAACGCTCACGATGGGTGCGCATGGCTCTGGCGAATGCCAGGGAGGCGCTCGCCATGCGCCTCGCGAGTCACTCGAGCCTCGCTGCGCAACGCGAAGGGCTGCGTGAGGCGCTCGGTCTCGACGAGACGCCGCAGCGCATCGAATGCTTCGATGTCAGTCACACCGGCGGCGAATCCGCCGTGGCGGCCTGCGTAGTGTTCGGGCCGGAGGGACCGCTGCGTTCGGCCTATCGGCGCTTCAACATCGCAGGCATCGCGCCCGGCGACGATTATGCAGCGCTGGGGCAGGCCCTCACGCGTCGCTATACGCGCCTCAAGCGCGGGGAGGCCCCCATGCCCGATGTGCTGCTCATCGACGGCGGAAAAGGACAGGTCGCTCAGGTGGCGCAAGTGCTCGAGGAACTGCAGGTCGAGGGGGTTGCGCTCGTCGGCGTAGCCAAGGGGGCAGCGCGGCGCCCGGGCCAGGAGCGCCTGTTCTTGGCAGGTCGAAACCGCCCGCTTATACTGCCGGCGAGTTCGGGAACCCTGCATCTCATTCAGCAGATTCGCGACGAGGCGCATCGTTTCGCGATCACCGGACACCGCCAGCGTCGCGCACGACAGCGCCGCGTTTCGGTGCTGGAATCGGTGCCCGGGCTCGGGCCGAGGCGCCGGCGCGCGCTCCTCGAGGCTTTCGGCGGATTGCAGGGCGTGAGCCGCGCCGGCATCGACGATCTCGCAGCGGTCAAAGGCATCAGCCGCAGGCTGGCGGAAACCGTCTATGAAAACTTCCACAGTCAGGATTGAGGCGTGCCCGCGCCGCTGAACCTGCCGATCGCCCTGACGAGCGTGCGCATTGCGGTCATCCCGCTGTTCGTCTTTATTTTCTATTTACCGGCCGGCTGGTCACGCCCGGCCGCGGCGCTTGTTTTCGGTCTGGCCTGCCTGACGGACTGGCTGGACGGTTACATGGCGCGGCGCCTGGGACAGATCACCGCGTTCGGCGCTTTTCTCGATCCGGTTGCCGACAAGCTCATGATCGCCGTCGCGCTCGTGCTTCTCGTGCAGAGCGACCCGAGCATTTTCGTCGGCCTCTCTGCAGCCATCATCATCGGCCGCGAAATCACCGTCTCCGCGTTGCGCGAATGGATGGCCGAGTCCGGTGCGCGGCAGCGCGTAGCGGTCTCGGTGATCGGCAAGGTGAAGACCATCATGCAGATGGTCGGCGTCGGCTTCATGCTTTATCAGTTGCCGTTGTTCGGACTGCCAGTGTACGACATCGGTGTGCTGTTGCTGATAGCCGCGGCGGCCCTCACGCTATGGTCCATGGTTTTGTATCTGCGTGCCGCCTGGCCCGCTATCGCCGACCAGATCTGACGGCCGGCGCTTCGCGGCGGCAGAGACGATGGTGCCAGGGCCGAACCCGACCGAGATCAATCAGATGAAGTCATCATGAAGAGCAATAACGCAGCGATGAAATGCGTGTCGGGCGTCTTTTTCGGTCTGCTCGCCCTGTTCAGCTTTCCCGCTTTAGCGGATAAACGCATCGCGGTGCTGGAGTTCGAATTGAATGATTTGACTATGATACCGCGCACGCCGGAAGAGCTGGAGCGCACGGCTTCGGTAGCGCCACTGCTCAGAGAAGCTCTGACAGAAAAAGGCGGTTATGAGCTGGCGGTCATCGATCCGGATGCACAATCAGAAGCGGATGCCTCAGTCGGATATCTTTTTGAACACCCGGAGCTTGGCGCCGAGCTGGGCGGACAGGTCGAAGCCGACTGGATTGCGGTCGGCGCGTTCACAAGCCGAGTTTCCTGTTTGCCTATTTGAAGGTGCGCCTGGTCAACGTAAAGACTCAACGGATTGACGGTGATTATGTCGTGGAAGTCAAAGGCTATGGAAAGAAAGTCACCGAAAAAGGGGCGGCGAATCTGGCAAACCAGATCGAGCAGACAATCAATCGAGCAGTCGAGGATCTCTGATACGCTTGGGGCGGGTCCATAGTCTGCCGACGGCGGCGACCGCAGCGCCGGATTCGTTGTCAGCTATTGGTGCCCAGGGCCGGAGTCGAACCGGCACGGCCTTGCGGCCAGGGGATTTTAAGTCCCCAGCGTCTACCTGTTCCGCCACCCGGGCGTGTGGAGGCTAGGGACGGAATCGAACCGACGTACGCGGCTTTGCAGGCCGCTGCATGACCACTCTGCCACCT
>JACDCP010000093.1:9098-10392 GCA_013817465.1 Gammaproteobacteria bacterium
CCACCTAGCCCTGCAGCGCGGGCGGGCCGCGCAGGGAAAACGGGAACTGTAGCATAGGGCGCTACGCATCAAGCCGAAGCTCCGGGGGCGCGCAGGCTCGGATCCAGCCATGCGCGACACGTTTTCAGACCGGCTCCCTGCAAAAAACCACATCTGCATCGGGAAAAGAAAGCGCGCCATTATGTCAAAACTCACTGCAGAAAGGCGCGCTTTTGTGATATGACCTACGAGCGGAGTCGGATGCGGGCATCCGGCCAGGGAGCGAATAATTCTAAGAACGATGCCACCGGACGGATTCCTGACAGCGCCCGGAGCGCTGCGTCCTCATCGCGGCAACGGTACCCGGAATGATGCCGTTGAACGGCAGGCGGCGGCGTCGCCGGATGCGCCTTTTCCCGCCGACGCAATTGACAGCTTTCTCAGGGTGCGCACGAGGCGAGCGCAGGCAATTCACGACTCCGTACGGCTGTTTCGTCGCTACCCGAAGCTGCAAGTGTTCTACGTCTCGGATCCCACGTCGGTTTACGACATGGCCGGGTGGTACAGCAGCATCCTGGATGCGCCCGGCAAGGGCCAGTCCGGTACGCAACTCACGCGTGGTCCATTTCCGACCCACCTGGAAGCAAGAAGCGCGTGGTTATCGCGCTGACCTTGTCGGCGAGATCGAACGCGGAGGGGATTTTGGAGCGGAAAACGAGACTTGAATTCGCGCTCCACCGTGATGCAGGGGCGCGGACAGCGAGTGTCCACAGGCATTATGCGAACCGGTTCAGGCGCGGCCGTGCTTGCCGGCGAGCCTGTGGATGAGCGGCTCGTAGCGCCCCTGCCGCGAGAAACGCCAGCTAGCCACAGCTAGTGCGAACACCGTGAAGCCCAGCGCATGCAGCAAGTCCCTGGCTACCCCGAACTCTGCAGTCGTCAGCGCGCCCGGCGATACGGGCAGGGCGTGCTTGAGCAGATCGACCCCGTAGCTGAACGGATTGAGCAGGGCGACGAGCTTGAACGGAGCCGGCAACGTTTCCACTGCATACAGCGCGCCGCTCAGGAAAAACACGGGAAAGATCACAAAGTTCATGACCGCGGCGAAGTTCTCCAGCGTGCGCGAGAAGGCGGCGGTCAGCACGCCGATGCCGGCACAGGTCAGCGCCGAGGCGATGAGCGCAAAGACCAGCAGCAGCCAGTGTGTCTGCGGCCCGACGAATCCGAGCACTGCGAGCACGACGAGCAACAGCAACGCCTGCAGGAGCGCCGCGAGCGTGGCCGACAGCAGCTTGGCGATCACGATCCAGTAATG
>JACDCP010000301.1 GCA_013817465.1 Gammaproteobacteria bacterium
GATACGCATCGTTTGCGCGCGCGCAGCTCGGCGATCCTGACCGGAATTGATACCGTCCTGGCTGACGATCCGTCCCTGACCGTCCGCCTGCCGGAAACGGAAGGCGCGTGGCGGCAGCCTCGCCGCGTCGTGCTCGACAGTGCCCTGCGCATACCGGCAAGTGCACGCGTGCTCGCGCAGCCGGGAGATACGCTGGTCTTTACCGCATCCGGGCCTGCCATACACGAGCGCGCGGGGGCTACCATAGAGCGCGTGCCGGGCGACGCTGGCCGGCTCGACCTCGGGGCGGTGCTGGCGCGGCTTGCGGCGCTCGAAGTCAACGATGTGCTCGTCGAGGCGGGTCCGCGCCTGAACGGCAGCCTGCTCGAAGCCGGCCTCGTCGACGAATGGGTGATATACATGGCCCCCCACCTGCTCGGTGACAAGGCGCTGGGCATGTTCGAGCTGCCGGCCATCGAGCACATGGCGGCGCGGTGTCGCGTCGAGATCCTCGAGGTCCGCGCGGTCGGGCCCGACTGGCGTTTTACCCTGCGGCCGACACCCGACGCCGCGCCGGAGGAAACCTGATGTTCACCGGCATAGTCTCGGCCCTGGGCACGATCGTGGAAATACACGCGCCGGATGCTGACCGACGTATCCTCGTCGCTACGAATGGGCTCGACCCCGCACGCCTGCGCCCGGGCGACAGCATCGCCGTGCACGGCGTCTGCCTGACCGTAAAAGAGGCTTTTGGCAACCGGTTCGCGGCCGACATCTCGCGCGAGACGCTTGCCTGCACGACGCTGGGCGAGCGGGGGGTGGGCGCCATCGTGAATCTGGAGCCGGCGCTCGCGCTCGGCGAGCCGCTCGGCGGCCATCTGGTGAGCGGCCATGTGGACGGTGTCGGCCGTGTGCTGCAGCGACTCGACGACGCGCGATCGACGCGCATCTGCGTCGAGGCGCCGCAAGCCCTGGCGGCCTTCATTGCGCCCAAGGGATCGATCTGCATCGACGGCGTCAGCCTGACGGTCAACGAAGTGGAAGAATGCCGGTTCGGCGTGAATCTCATTCCGCACACGCTGGCGGTGACGAGCTTCGGACGGTTGCAGCCGGCGGCCAGAGTCAACCTCGAAGTCGACATCCTGGCGCGTTACGTCGGCCGATATCTCGAAGCACGACAAGGAAATGGGGGAATTAATGGGGACATTCCTGATTTTCGAAAAGAAAATCAGGAATGTCCCCATTAATTCCCCGTTGAAGGCTATGCAGCACGACGATATAGAATCGGTTCTTGCCGACATCCGCGCCGGGCGCATGGTCGTCATGATGGATGACGAGCAGCGCGAGAACGAGGGCGACCTGATCATGGCCGCGGTCCGCGCGCGGCCTGAAGACATCAATTTCATGGCGCGTTACGGACGCGGGCTCATCTGCCTGACGCTGACGCGCGAGCGCTGCCGCCAGCTTCGGCTCCCGCTGATGGTGAGCGGCACAGACGCCGTACATCACACCAACTTCACGATCTCAATCGAGGCGGCCGAGGGTATCACGACCGGCATTTCCGCCCACGACCGCGCGCAGACGATCTGCGCCGCAGTCAGTCCCGAGGCGCGCCCCGAGCATTTGCGCCAACCCGGGCACGTGTTCCCGCTGATGGCGCAGCCGGGCGGCGTATTGACGCGCGCCGGACACACCGAGGCCGGTTGCGATCTTGCGCGGCTCGCAGGATACGAACCGGCTGCCGTCATCGTCGAGGTGCTGAACGAAGACGGCAGCATGGCGCGGCGGCCGGATCTCGAGGCGTTCGCGAAGCGCCACGGCCTGAAGATTGCGACGATCGCGCAGCTCATCCGTTACCGGCTCGACAACGAAGGCTCGGTGGAGCGCATCGCCGAGCAGTCGGTGCAGACTGCTGCCGGCGAGTTCCGCATGATCTGCTATGAGGATCACGTCAATCGAAGCGTGCACCTGGCGCTGGTGCGTGGCACTGTCGATGCCGCCCGGGCGGTGCTGGTGCGCGTGCATATCCAGGATACGCTGGGCGATGTGCTCGGTATCCGCGACGCGAGCCTCGGCTGGCCGCTTCAGGATGCCCTGCGGCGTATTGCAGACGAGGGCAGCGGCGTGCTCGTGCTGTTGCGCCAGCCGGAACGCCCGCAAGAGCTGATGGAGGCCGTCGCGGCCCTGGCGCAGCCCGGCGGCACCGACTTGCGGCGACACGATCCGGGTCGCGCCGTGCTGCGCACTTACGGCATCGGCGCGCAGATCCTGCGCGACCTCGGCGTGACGCGCATGCGCGTGCTGAGCGCGCCCAAGCAGATGCACGGCATTTCCGGTTTCGGGCTCGAAATCGTCGACTACCTCGAGTAGGGCGGGTTTCGAGCCGCCATGTTAAGGTGCGTCTGGCCGCAGGGCTGGCAGGATGTTGAAAAAGCCATCCATGGCTTTTTCAACGCTGCGATCCGAAAATGTGATTTTCGAATCGCGAGCATTTTCAAGAACTTACAGTTCCTGAAAATGGCGATGCATCCCTGCATCGCCTGACGTGCTGGCGAAAAACGGTGTTTTCAGCAGCACGTCAGGGCCCTGCGTGGATTTCCAGGACCGGTCGCAAACAGCATGCGCAAGCTCACAACTTACTCAGGCGAGCGCACGCCGCACGATCTGCGCGTCACCATTGTCGCCTCGCGCTTCAATCCTTCCATTGTCGATGCCCTCATCGAAGGGGCGGCCCGGACGCTCATGCGCCTCGGCGTGCGCAGCCGGCACATTGAGCTGGTGCGCGTGCCGGGAGCGTTCGAGATACCCGCCGCAGTCAAAAAGGTCATCGCCGCGCGCCAGCCCGACGCAGTCATTGCACTGGGGGCCGTCCTTCGCGGCGAGACGCCCCATTTCGAATACATCTGTGCGTCCTGCAGCCAGGGGCTGGCGCAGGTCGCGCTGGAGAGTTCCGCACCCGTGGCGTTCGGTGTTCTCACCGTCGACACCGTCGAGCAAGCCGTTGCGCGATCGGGCGAGGATGATGCCAACAAAGGCAGCGAAGCAGCGGCCTCGGCCATCGAGATGGTCAGCCTGTTCCGACTGCTGGGTTAATCCGGGCCAGGTATCCATGACGGCGCGGCACCCGGTTTCTCCGCGCGCG
>JACDCP010000094.1 GCA_013817465.1 Gammaproteobacteria bacterium
CTTTACATCCTTGGCGACCTGTTCGAGGCCTGGGTGGGCGACGATGACCCCGACCCGGTAAAGCGCGAAACGGTTGCGGCGCTGAGCGAAACCGCCGCCGCCGGCACGGCCTGTTTCTTCATGCGCGGCAACCGCGACTTCCTGACCGGCGAACACTTCGGCCGCGCGAGCGGCTGCACGATCCTCGAGGATCCGACAGCGGTCGAGCTCTACGGCGATCACGTGCTGTTGTCGCACGGCGATGCGCTCTGCACCGATGACACCGAATATCAGGCATTCCGGCGCATGGTGCGGGATCCGCAATGGCAGGCCGCGTTTCTGTCGCTCGACCTCGACGAACGCCGCGCCCAGGCGCGCAGCGCACGCGAGGCGAGCCGCCTGCGCACGAGCCAGCTCGACGAGGAAATCATGGATGTGAATCCGCACGCCGTGGAGCGGATGCTGAAGGCGGCCGGGCTGCGCACGCTCGTGCACGGTCATACGCATCGACCCGCCGTGCATCGGCTGACCGCCGATGGTGAACCGGCCACGCGCATCGTGCTCGGCGATTGGTACACCCAGGGCAGCGTGCTGCGCTGGGACGAAAAGGGCTTCGATCTTCAATCCCTGCCGCGGTAAAGCGACGATACCGGGTTTCGCTGTTTCGATTGTTTACGGTCGGTTCCGGCATCATCAGTTGCGAATGCCGACGATCAGGTCCGCTACGTTCGTGACGGTCGGCCCGGTGCTGAGCAGATCGCCGGCGGCCTCGAGGAAAGCGCCGGAATCCGCGCATCGAAGACAATCGTTCGCATTGAATCCATGGCGCCGGCCCCGTGCCAGCGTTTGTCCGTCGACAAGAGCGCCGGCATCCTCACCCGGCCCGTCGAACCCGTCGGTACCGGCGGCGAGCAGCACGCAGTCACCCTCGCCTTCCAGCGTCACGGCTGCTGCAAGCGCAAGCTGCTGACAGCGCCCGCCGCGGCCGGCGCGGACAGGCAGCCGCACTGTCGTTTCACCACCCCGGATGGTGGCGCCCGGTGCGCCCGCCACCAATGCTCGCGCAATCCGTTCGCCCGCCGCCGACGCATCGCCGGACACACGCTCGCGTTCGATTCGCGTCGGATAGCCGAGTGCGATTGCGGCCGCGCCCGCGGCCTCGAGAGCCTCTTCGAGCCTGGCCACGATCTCAAAACTGACGCCTGCGAAGACAGGATCGCCGGTCGCGGGCGGCGGCGGCGCAAACTGCAATCGCGGGCGAAGCGCTTCGGGAAGCGCCGGCGGAGAATTGTCGTGCCTGCCGGGGCTCAATAGCCCCGATCCGATGACGGCCGGGTCGTCGCCGCTAACGTCAGACATCAGCAAAGCGCGGCAACGCCGGCCGCCGAGCGCGACGGCGAGCCTCCCGCCCTTGAGACAGGAAACCGCCTGGCGAACGCGATTCATGCCTACAATGTCGAGACCGCTGGCCAGGAGCCAGCGGTTCAGATCCACCAGGGCGGCGAGGTCCATGCCTGCCGGCAGGCGCTCGACGAGGCTCGACGCGCCGCCCGAAATGAGGCACAAAAACCTGGCATGGCCAGGCGCTGCCGCCATGAAGGCCTGCACCTCCGCACCGGCCCGGAGGCTGGCTTCATCGGGCAGCGGATGCCCGGCTTCGAGGACTCGCAGGGGAAGGGCAAGGAGCTCGCCGGACGGTATGCCCTTTTTGCCGACGACCAGGCCGCGAATCACGCGTTCGCCGAGCGCATCGTAAGCGCCGAGAGTCATTGCAGCGGCCGCCTTGCCGACCGCGATCAGGTGCCATACGGCCCCGTCATCATGGGCGCGCAGAGCGTCGCGCGTGCGCGCGCGGCCGTCGACCGCCGCGATGCCGGCGCGGAAGATCTCGAGCGCGTGTGCGCGCATCGTTCGAGCTGTGGAAACGGCCAGATCGATCTTCCCCGTGCAGGGCCGATTTCAACCGGCCATCGGCGGCCGAATGAGTTCGGCCCTACAGCCCTACGATCCGTGCCAGGCCCTGGTCCTGCCGCGCGCGGTCGGCCTTGGCTGCATCCGAGCGCGCACGCTCCAGCTCATCGAGATAAGGCTGAGTCACGTCGCCGGTGACGTAATGCCCGGAGAACACTGAAGTGTCGAACTCCTCGATATCCGCATTGTCGTGACGCACGGCACGAACCAGATCGTCGAGATCCTGATAGACCAGCCAGTCCGCGCCGATGAGCCTGCAGACCTCCTGCTCGGTGCGGCCGTTCGCCACCAGCTCCGACGCGGCCGGCATGTCGATGCCGTAAACGTTCGGATAGCGCACCGGCGGCGCCGCGGAAGCGAAGTACACTTTGCGCGCTCCGGCTTCGCGGGCGATATCGATGATCTGCCGCGAAGTCGTGCCGCGGACGATGGAGTCATCCACGAGCAGCACGTTCTTGCCGCGGAATTCCAGATCGATTGCGTTGAGCTTGCTGCGCACAGACTTCTTGCGCAGCTCCTGTCCGGGCATGATAAAGGTGCGGCCGATATAGCGGTTCTTGATGAAACCTTCACGGTACTTGACGCCGAGATGATGCGCGACCTGCACGGCGCTGGTCCGGCTCGTGTCCGGAATCGGGATCACGACATCGATGTCATGATCCGGCCGCTCGCGCAGGATCTTCTGCACGAGGCGCTCGCCCATGCGCAGGCGTGCCTTGTAGACGGAGATGTTGTCGATGATCGAATCGGGACGGGCGAAATAAACGTATTCGAAAATGCACGGCGTGTGCCGCACATTCTCCGCGCATTGCGCCGTGTGCAGCCGGCCGTCGCGATCGATAAAGACGGCTTCCCCGGCGCCGATGTCGCGCAGCAGCTCGAAGTCGAGCATGTCGACTGCCACGCTCTCGGACGCGACCATGTGCTCGACTCCCCGCGAGGTCTGACGCCGCCCTATGACGACGGGGCGGATGCCGTGCGGATCGCGGAAGGCGACCACGCCGTGACCGATGATCATTGCCACCACCGCGTAACCGCCCCGACAGCGCCGGTGCACTGCCTCGATGGCGGCGAAGATGTCCGCGGGCGTCAGCCGCGCAGAGGCCGCGCGCTGCAGCTCGTGCGCAAAAACGTTCAGGAGAATTTCACTGTCGGAGCGGGTGTTGAGGTGCCGGCGGTCGTCTTCGATGAGAAGCTGCGCAAGCTCGTCGGCGTTGGTCAGGTTGCCGTTGTGCGAAAGGCAGATGCCAAAAGGAGAGTTCACATAGAAGGGCTGCGCTTCGGACGCGCTCGCGCAACCGGCGGTCGGGTAGCGGACGTGACCGATGCCCATGTTGCCGGTCAGTTTCAACATGTGATGGTGCTGAAACACGTCGCGCACGAGACCGTTTCTCTTGCGCTCGTGGATCTGCCCATCGTCATCCGTCGCGATGCCGGCAGCGTCCTGTCCGCGATGCTGCAGGACGGTCAGGGCGTCGTACAACGCGAGTCCGACCGGACGCTGTCCAACCATGCCGACAATTCCGCACATGTGACGAGTTTATCAGGATGTTGAAAGAATCTTGCAGTTCCAGATTATGGCGATGCATCCCTGCCGCTTGAGCCGGGCTGCCGGAAAACGGCATTCTTCAACAGCCTGCTATCTCATACCTCCCGCCGAGCCGTCCTGCCAGGCGGTTCGCCCGTGCCATCGAACAATTCGCCCTCCAACAAGGTTCCGACCCAGGCGGCAACCGCCAGCCCGTAGGGAGCGATCTTCGACTCCGTCCACCATTCCGCACGCGGCGCTTCGAGCGCCTGCGCGATGACGACGACAACGGCCAGCAGCAGCACGCCTCGCGCCAGCCCGAACAGCGCGCCGAGACTGCGGTCGGCGCCGCTCAAGCCCGACCGCCGCACGAGCGAGGCCACGAAATGCCCGGCCAGCGCGCCGATCGCTACGACGCCGACGAAGAGGAGCACGCGAGCCAGCCACAGCCGCGCCAGCGGCGAGCTGAAACCGAACAGCGATTCCAGCTCCGGCGCAAAAGCCCAGGCGAGCCAGACGGCCGCGATCCAGCTCGCCAGCGACAGCGCCTCACGGATGAACCCGCGCAGAACGCCGAACAGCGCCGACACGAGCACAATGGCAACCAGCAGATAATCGAATGCGACCATGAGACGGCATATTATCGCCTCCGGCCGGCCGATTTCCGCCGGTCAAGGCTGCCGCACGATCTGGGTTTTGTGGCCGGCCTTTTCAAGCCGGGCGGCCAGCGCTCGTGCCCCCGACCGCTCGGGCTCAGGGCCTGCCCGCACGCGCAAAAGCGTGCGACCACCCTGCTCGTGACGCGAGACGAATGCCGGAAAGCCGCTCGACTCCAGGCTCGCCGCCAGTCGTTCGGCATTCGCGGTGCTCGTGAAGCTCCCGACCTGAACGGCCCATCCGGCCGCGGCCGGCGCCACGGGCGGGGGGCTGGAAGCGGATTCCGGGGCCGGTGGATCTGGCTCATCGGCGCCGGCTCGATCGGGTGGCAAAACAGCCGCGGCTTCGGGCACCAAGGGTTCTTCCGCCGCCGGAGTCGGAGGGATCGGCCGGGCCGAAGGCGATTCCGTCGAGGCTGCGGGGACCGTCATGATGGGGGCCGGCGTGGCCACCGGCCGGCGCTCTTCGGCGTCGAGGCGAATGGTCCGGGACTGCACGGCACCGGGCAGATCGCCGGTGCGCGGCCGGGCGGCCGACGATTCCGGCCCGTCCAGCCATGCCGGGATAAGCACGATGCCCAAGGCGACCACCACGATGGTCCCGACGAAACGTTCTTGCATGCTGCGGTTCATGATGATGAGGAAATCGTGAGGAGCGATGGTATCGCCATCTGCAAGGACTGCAAGTCAGTGAGAAAAGCTCTGATCAATTGCGGTTTCGTCTTTCCGGCGCACTCCGGATCCAGTCTTTGCGAGAAGCTGGACACCGGCTTCCGCCGGTGCGACGGACTATTCAGAGGTTCCCTGGCAGGCCGTTGAACAGTTCCGTTTTTCGACAGCCCGCCAGGCGGGTGCAGGCTTTCAGAACGCCGCTGCTCGAGCCGTCTTGCGGTGCCTCAGCGCCGCGCCGACGGTATGGAAGGAGCCGCAGACGACCACGCGGTCCTCCGCCGCTGCAATGCGATCGACGAGCACACAGGCGTCTTCGACCGTGCCGGCAAGCGTATTCTCGACGATGCCGCCCAGCCGGGCCTGAAGAGTCCGATCGCTCAAGCCGCGGCCGAAGTGGCTGAGGTCGGCCGCGTACCACCGGTCGACCTGCGGCCGCAGCGCGCTTGCAAATCGCGCGACATCCTTGTCTGCCAGCATGCCGAGAATGACGTGGGTGCGAGCGGCCGCAGGACGTGCCGCCAGATTCCGCGCGAGCGCAACGGCTGCGGCTGGATTGTGCGCAACGTCAAACACCCATTCCGGGGACCCCGGCGCGATCTGAAACCGGCCCGGCGCCCGGGCCTCGCTGAGGCCGCTGACAATCGCCGCGGCGGGCAGCGCCGAGCCGGGACTGAGGGCGTCGAGGGCAGCGATGGCGCAGGCAGCATTGGCGAGCTGATGCCGGCCTGCCATTGCGGGGAACGGCAGGCCCTCGAGACGGTGGCCGGCGCCGAGCCAGCACCACGACCCCTCGCTCTCGCTGAAGCGAAAATCCCGGCCGAGCCGCAGCACGCGCGCGCCGACCGTGCGCGCATGGGCCAGGACGCTTGCGGGAGGATCGCTCTCGCCCAGCACAACCGGGTGGTTTTTGCGCATGATGCCGGCTTTTTCGAAGCCTATGGCTGCACGATCGGTGCCTAACCAATCCTGATGGTCGAGGTCGATCGAGCTGATCAGCGCCACGTCCGCATCGATGATATTGACCGCGTCCAGGCGCCCACCCAGGCCCACCTCCAGCACCCAGGTGTCGCAGCGCGCCTGCGCGAACAACCATATAGCGGCGAGCGTGCTGAATTCGAAATACGTCAGGCTGATTTCGCCCCGCGCCTCGTCCACGCGCTGGAAAGCATCCATGATGGCCGCGTCGGTAGCCTGTCCACCATCGATGCAGATGCGTTCGTTGTAATGGCAAAGATGCGGCGAGGTATAAGCGCCGGTGCACCGCCCTGCCGCACGGAGCATGGCGTCCAGGAAAGCGACGCAGGAACCCTTGCCGTTGGTGCCGCCTATCGTGACGACTCCGCCGGTCGGCATCTGTACTTCCAGTCGCCGCAGCACTCGAGCCGGCCGTTCGAGGCCGAGATCGATGGCGCGCGGATGCAACGTCTCCTGCCAGTCGAGCCATTCGGCAAGCGTTGCGAAACGCATACGGGAGGAAAATGGGGACATTCCTGATTTCCCCGGTCGCCAGAGTCATCTGCGTAGCCAGGGAAAATGGGGACATTCCTGATTTCCTCTTTCGCAACCGACATCTGACCGGGCCAGCGAGAATGGAAATCAGGAATGTCCCCATTTTCCTCCGTCAGGCGGCGCTGGGCGGTGACTTGCAGAGCTTGGCCAACAGGTCGGCGATTTCGTCGCGCAGCTTGCGACGGTCGACGATCATGTCCAGTGCGCCGTGCTCCAGCAGGAACTCGCTGCGCTGGAATCCCTCGGGCAATGTCTCCCGCACCGTCTGTTCGATCACCCGGGGGCCCGCGAAACCAATCAGCGCCCTGGGCTCGGCGACATTGATATCGCCGAGCATGGCGAGGCTGGCCGAAACGCCGCCCGTCGTCGGATCGGTCATGACCGATACATAAGGGATTCCCGCTTGCGCCAGCCGCGCCAGTGCGGCGCTCGTCTTCGCCATTTGCATCAGCGAGAAAAGCGCCTCCTGCATGCGCGCGCCGCCGCTCGCCGAGAAGCAGATGAGCGGACTGCGTTCGCGGATCGCAAGCGCCACGGCTCGCGCAAAGCGCTCACCTACCACCGACCCCATTGAGCCGCCCATGAAACCGAATTCGAAGGCGCAGGCGACCACCCGCATGCCCTTGAGCGTGCCCGAACGGACGATCAGGGCGTCTTTCTCGCCGGTTTTTTTCTGCGCCTGGCTGAGGCGATCGCGATATTTCTTGCTGTCGCGGAACTTGAGCGGGTCCTGCGGTTCGAGGTTTTCCGCCACCGGCTCTCCACTGCCTGGGTCCAGAAAGCTGTCCAGACGGTCACTCGCACCGAGACGCATGTGATGGGAGCATTTCAGGCAGACGAAGAGGTTGCGCTCGAGCTCCGCCCGATACAGCACGGCGTCGCAGGCGGCGCACTTGATCCACAGGCCCTCGGGTACTGAGCGGGTGCGTTTCTCGGTCTTTACGCGCGAGGGAATCAGCTTCTCGAACCAGCTCATGGTGCATAATACACAGGGGCCGGTCCCGTTTTGCAAGCCAGTAGATTGTTGAGAAAGCCATCCATGGCTTTTCAACTCTGCAATCCGAAAATTGCGACGTTCGGATTGCGAGCATTTTCAAGAACCTGCGGTTCTCGAAATGGCGATGCATCCCTGCATCGCCTGACAGGCTGTCGAAAACAGAGTTTTTCACCACCCTGTCAGTGTGTCCGGCTCCGGCCGCGGCAGCCCGAAAGCGGCGGGATAGCGTATGTGCTGCAGATACAGGCCGGCGGCCGGTGCGGTCGGGGCCGCGAGACGACGGTCTTTGCCAGCCAGCAGCGAGGCCACCCACTGCGGCGGTTGCTCACCGGCACCGACACGCAGCAGCGCACCGGCGATGTTGCGCACCATATGCTGCAGAAATGCATTGGCCGAGATGTGGATGTGGATCAGGCTTCCCTGCCGGGCCACATCGAGTGTCCGCAGCTCCCGCACTGGTGTGCCCGCCTGGCAGCTCGCCGCGCGAAACGCTGAGAAATCGTGCTCGCCGAGCAGCAGATCAGCGGCTGACTGCATGCGCGCCTCGTCCAGCGGTCGCAGCTCCCAGTGACTTCGCTCGCGCAGCAGGCTCGAACGGACTCGACGGTTCAGGATGACGTAGTTGTAGCCTCGCTCGAGGGCCGAGAAGCGCGCATGAAATTCAGCCGGCACTTCCTGTGCCCATAACAGGCTCACATCGCGCGGCAGCCGGCTGTTCGCGCCCAGCACCCAGGACCGGGCTCTCCGGTGCGCCTCGCTGTCGAAGTGGACCACTTGTGCCAGCGCGTGCACCCCGCTATCTGTGCGGCCCGCGGCCACCACCTGCACCGGATGATCGGCCACAGCGGACAGCGCCTGCTGCACGACGTCCTGCACGCTGCGCGCATGCGCCTGTAATTGCCAGCCGCTGAAAGCGCTGCCGTCGTATTCGATGCCAAGAGCCCATCTCATGGTTCCACGCGAGCCGCGTTGTCACCCATTCGCCCGCAGGCAAGACGCCCGGCGCAGACCGTATCAGATATACGGTCAAGCCGGGCAACGCAGCATCCGGGCGAATGGGTGGCAACCCTTCGGGACGGTGCCAGATTCGCCCACAGCGGCGTTGCTCCTCGTTCATTTGCAATGAGCAAATCACGCTCCTCGCGTCTAGCTGTGAACGAATCTGGCCGCCGTCGCGGCCGCGGGGAACCATGAGATGGGCTCTTTGCCCATCTCATGGGTGGGGACATTCCTGATTTATTCTCTAGAGCGACGGCGGACGGTTCGACGCACGGGAATAAATTAGGAGTGTCCCCGGCTATCCCTGCAAAAATAAATCAGGAATATCCCCATAACCCTGGGCTGACAGTTTCCATGGCGGAGATCAGATCCAGCACTTTTTCGCCTTGTTTCGAATGGAAATTAGATCCGGCACCTTTTTCTACCGAATCCGGGACCTCTTCGGGGACACTCCTGATTTATCCCGCGGCGTACCGCTGCTGCGACTATGCCGAAAATAAATCAGGAATGTCCCCATAAACCAGCAGGATCAGGGCAGCGCAGGCGGCGCCGAACGCCAGCCAGTCGCGCCATCCCGTCCGTTGCAGCGCGGGAAGCTCGACGCCGCCCCCGGTACCGTCTGCGGCGGCGCGCATTTCAGTGACGCGCACCAGCTCGGCCGCCGCATCCGCCCAGGCGCGCACACCCCGTTCTTTGCCGCGCCGCTCGCGGGCGTAATCCGATAGCAGGCGGCCGCATTCGGGCACCGCCTCCATTGTCAGGGCCAGGCGCAGCGCAAATTTGCGGGTATCGGCGCCCACAGCGCGCAGGGGTTCGAGCAGGCTGACGAGCGAAGCGGCCACTTGTCCGACAGGCGTGGTCTGGCGCAGCAGCTCGACGGCCGCCAGCAGTACGACGAGAAATGCCGCGTGCTCGCAAGCGACGCGCACAGCGGCCGGGCCAGGCAGCCAGATCGAGCCGCCGAACACGGCAATACCGTCCGCGGCGAATCCCAGATGCACGATGAAAATGGAAACCAGCAGCCAGCGAAGCCGGCGGATCGCGCTCAGCAACCGGCGCCAATTCGCGGCGGCGCTGCGCATGCTCGCAAGGATGATCGCCGCAAACACCAGCGTCAGAGCCGGGAGGTCCAGCGCGGGCAGGAGCGCCGCCAGCAGGATTAATAACAGCAGGCGAACGAGGGGATGGGGAAACACGTCACGGCAAGGCGTTCAGCAGCCGATGCGCTTCCTCGCGCTGCGATGCGTCGCCCTCTTCGAGCACTTCCTGCAGGATGCTGTTGGCGCCATCCGGATCGCCCATGTCCATGTAGGCCCGTGCGAGGTCGAGCTTGGTGCCGACCTCGCTGTCGGCCTCCGACTCGTCCATATCGTCGAGATCGAAGTCGGGCACACCGGTCGCGGCAAACGAATCAGCATCCTCACCGATCATCTCCGTCATGTCGACATCGAGAAAGTCGCCGCCCTCGTCCTGCGCTTCGTCCAATACCCGCCTGGGCTGCCGCACGGTATCGACCGCTGGCCGCAGGTGCTCCGCCGTATCGCCCGACTCGAGTGCCGCCGAAAGCTCCTCGAGATCGATGTCGAGCTCATCGGGATCGAGCGCGGACAACTCCGATGCGTCCATATCGCGCGACGGGCTCCTGCCGAAATGACGCGCCTCGGTCGTCACATCCAGATCCCGGGCGCGTCCCGCCGGCGTCGTCAGCGTGGCATCGAAGTCGTCGCTCGCGGTCTCGTCCCTGGTCTGCGGAGCATCGAAGCCGGACAGATCGGCGAGCATCGTCTCTTCCTCGTCGCCGAGCGAGCCGTCGATGCTGTCGCCACGCAAATTCTCCAGATCCAGTCCCAGGTCATCCAGATCGATCTCCGCGGTCTGGTCGGACGCACCGGCGCCGCGCGCGGCTGCGACGCGCTGCTCGATGGTCGGCGTTTCCACCGTCGTGTCTTCATAGCGCGCCGACTCGAGCGTCGGTGATTCGACTGTCGGCGACTCCGGGCCGGGCTGCTCCAGGGTCGGCGTCTCGAGCGTCGGCGACTCGAAGCCCGAGGCCTCAATCGTGGACCCTTCGTC
>JACDCP010000095.1 GCA_013817465.1 Gammaproteobacteria bacterium
GGCCATTTCCGTGTTATTAAAACGGAGATTGCCCCGCACCTGAACAGCGATTTCGTCTCCGCCAGAGTCCAGGAATCGCCAGATGTTGGGCGAGGGCAGATTGCTGTAGATGAAACAATTGTGCGTGACGAGGTCCTCGGGCCGCGTGGGCACGCCGTTGCGTGACCAATAGTCGGGGCTGGCGCACACAACCGACCGGCATGGCGCAAGGCGACGGCTGACCAGCGACGAGTCTTCGAGTACGGTGACGCGTACGGCGAGATCGAAACCTTCCTCCACTATATCGATCAGGCGATCGTCGAGCTGGACGTGGGCTTCGACAGCCGGATGAGCGGCGAGAAACTCCGAAAGCACGGGCGCCAGGTGACGGGCGCCGAAATAGACCGGCCCGCTGATACGCAGGGCACCGCGCGGCTCACCTTGCAGGTGATTGACCTCGAGTGCCGCTTCCTCGATTTCCGCAAGGCCTTGCCGGCTGCGGTGAAAGAGCGTCTCGCCGGCTTCGGTCATGCTCAGGGTTCGTGTCGTGCGGTTCAATAAACGTGCGCCGAGGCGATCCTCGAGGCGCGACACGGACTTGCTCACGGCGGCGCGCGACAAACCCAGCTTTCCCGCAGCCGCAGTGAAGCTGCCCGCCTCGACGACACTCACGAAGGTTGCGATTTCGGTCAGGTTGTTCACGATGCGGATTAGTCCTTGCAGGTCATCAGTGTTGTTCCCGCAAAGCGGATTATCTCGAAACGTCTGGGGCGTAGTATGGCTGTCAATCCGCGAGGCCGGCAATGCATCGCGGAACGCATCGATAGCTTTTGACGGAGATTGACATGAGTAACTACGACATCGAGGGTGCAAAGCGGCATTTCGCTGCGAAGCTGAGGTTTACCACGGGCCCGCACGAGCTGGGCCACATGATCGAGACAGATCAGGACGTCGTCATCGTCGACGTGCGCCTGCCGAGCGATTATCGTGCCGGCCACATTCCCGGAGCCGTCAACCTCCCGAACGGCATGTGGGATCGCCCGAAACATCTTCGCAAGGACGCGGTAAACATTCTCTACTGCTATTCGCAGACCTGCCATCTGGCTGCCGAAGCCGCTGTCAAGCTGCTTGCCCAAGGGTATCCCGTTCAGGAGATGGAGGGCGGTTTTCCAGCCTGGCAGGCCAACGGCGGTGAAATCGTGACGGGCAATGGCCGCGAACGGGTCGCGGCGTCGTCTTAGGGAATCTGGAGGCCGGGCACTCGCGCGTCGAACCGGAACGGTTGCGCGCGACCCGGCCTGAATTTCACGATGCGATGCGGGTTCGGCTTGAATGAATTGGTTAGGCATTCTGCCTCTATAACCATCAACCCGGGCTCGTCAAGCGGCGGCTCTCCGCGACCCCTTGGAGGCGAGAATAATCTTTGCAAGGTAGGCAATTCCATACTGGCCAAAGTGATCCCATATGTATTCATCGATAGATAGCCTCTGAAATCCATTTCGTACCAGCTCTTTCGCGATTGTTGTTTTTCCCGAGCCAACTCCGCACATCATTACGACGTGCCCAGGCTCTGGCGTTAGTCGATCGACGCTTTGATGTGTCATCAGATGCCTAACGCTGCGCTCTTGCCCGCATCGAACCACGCCTTGAATTTCGTCGTGCTGCCATTGTCGGCCCCGAGATTCCGATAATACGCGTCATCCTGCATGCTCCTTTTCAACAAGCCGCGGCTCTCTTGTGCGAACGATTCGCCGACCCGGGCGACCGCGAAGGCCTGGTGCGCTGAAACCCGGGCGAGCCTTGAGACCCTGACACCTCGGCGACGCAGACCAGCTCCTCGTCCGCGCATCGGGTCATTGGATTTGACTCAAGCCGCGTCCCTGCAAGCTCGATATATCTCCGTTATGTGTCGATGGTCCGTGCCGCAGCAGCCGCCGAGCACATTGACATGGCCAAGGTGGCGCCGTATCGCGCAGTACTGCTCACCGAGCTCCACGGGATCGCCGTCATCGAGATGCGGGGCTTCGTTGAGTTCTGCGTGACTTTGACGGGACGCGTTGGCACGAAGGCCGCGCAAGCGTTTCACCCAGCTCTTGCCGCTCGCCAGCATGTGCTCAAAATGCGTGGGATGAGCGCAGTTGACCATGAAATAGGCAGGGCCCGAATCTGTCGCCTCATCAACGGTTTCGATCGCGTCTTGCAGAGTCTCACCGGTCGGCAGGCGGCCATCCGTTTCAACGGTGAACGAGATGACCGCCGGCATTTTCACCTTCTGAGCGGTGCGGGTAATCCCGACGGCTTCAGGGATGTTGGTCATGGTAATAGCAGTGACGAAATCGGCTTCGGTCTCCGAGAACACCCGGACCTGTGGGGCGTGATACCTTTCGGCCTCCCGGATCTCCATCACGGTTGCGAGATCGTATCCGTCGCCGCGCGGCCCGAGGCAGCCGCTGATCACCATCGGCGAGCGGCTGGTTTCGTATTGCTCGCGAATCTCAAGCAGCATCTCGATGGATTTTCGATTCGCATCGGCCATGGCATCTTCGGAATAGCCCAGTTTGCTTCCCCAATCGGCGCTCGCGCGCCACGTCGGGCTCTCCAGGATGAAGCCGGTGTCATTCGATGCGGCGATGGAGGCATAACGCGAGAAGTAGTTCTTCAATCCTTTTCTGCCCGCTTCATTATTGAGCAAAGTGAAAGCCGCGAAGTGGGGCAGATCGAAACCGTCATTGAAAATCAGGTCGGTCTCGATACCGCCGTCGGTCAAGAACAGGCCGCCATTGAGCTGCGGCAAAGCATGTCGGTATTTGGCCATTTTCTATGTTCCTTGATTGCGTTTATTCATTCGCACGGCGGGGCTCGCCCTCAACTCCCAAAGGACACTCCAGCGACTTTCGGTTCCACTCGCCTGCGTCGGCCGCAGCTTCGTAGGTGGTCTGCAGGAAGTCGAGAAGTACCTGATCGGGATCCCTGGCGGTACGCACAACCTCGTAGGGCAACAGAAACTCTCCGGCTTCTTTCCTGTAAATAGCCTCGCCGGGTTGCACCGGCCTGCTCGGAAACGTGTCCGGCGTCGGATATGCATAAGAATAAAACGCGGCGTAGTCGGTGGGACCCCCACCCGGCCAGAATCCCGCGCTGCTCACCTCATGCGAGTAGGCTTCACGCGTGACACGATCCGGCAGATTGGGCACGCCGCCCGGATGCCTCGGCGCCGGTCGTCCTGAAAATCGCGTCACGGCGAGATCGAAGCTTCCCCAGAAGAAATGCACGGGACTCGACTTGCCGAGAAAGCCGGTACGGAAATGCTTTAAAACCCGGTCTGCCTGAAGCAGCGCCCGCCAAAAGCGATGCGCAGCTTCCGGATCGTAGGCAGCATGAGTGGTATCCCTTTCAAACGGTATCTGATCGGGCACCTCATTGGGACTGCCGTGAATCGTCATGTGCAAGTTGAGCTCAGCGAGCAAACTCAGCACGGTCGCATAGAAATCCGCGACCGATTGCGCCCTCAGCGGCTGCTCGCGACTGGACCCGCTGTCCATCTGGATCAGCAACTTGTGATCGATGAAGTCGAAATCGATCTGGAACAAGCGGCCATCGTACGAAATCGGTGAGGTGCTCAAGCCTCGGACCGTCAGGTAGAACGTGGCGTGCCACGAATGAATGTGCCACGGCGTCCGGGCGAGCCGGATCTTGCCCACGATCTGCGTCCATCGGTGCAAGGTGGCGCAGGTGTCCTGCCAATCTCCGTAGGGCAGCGCCGGCCAGGTTGATTGCTTTTTCTTCATCGTGCGCCCGTCAGGCAACGTCGCCTCGCCATGCTCTGGTGAATGTACTTCAATCCGAGCCTGGATTATCGATCAAGCCGTGCTCTGTGCAGCACAAAGCTGGAAGCTCAAGCCATCCGGTGACAATCGTCATCCCGGCGAACCAACAGCGATCAGCCTGGGGCGAGGTCAAACCTTCTGGTTTTAGAAACAGAGAGTTACACAAGATTCCTAGAAAGCGATCGAGCTTCTCAAATTACGCATAATGTATATTATGTTAAATCTCGCATCACGCGGGCCGGTAACCATGCCGCACACGATTCAGCCTTCTGTTTCCTTCGCAACTTTTTGTCTTTGCCTCGGGCCGGCGGATTCCCGCAACCGTCCCACCAGAATTTCCAGTTGCTGTAATGCGGCCTGTAATTGCTCTAGGTTGCCAAATTCGATCGCCAGGCTGCGGCCTCCGGTTTTGTCGATGCGGATCGTCACTTGCCGGCCCAGCTCCTTGCTCAAGGCTTCCTGAAACCAGCGGGTTTCGAGATCGTCACGCCGCTTTGCAGACTTCCCGGCCTCGCCGCCGCGCAATCGCCGCTTAACTAGGTCCTCGACGTCCCGAACGGAGAGCCGCTCGGCTGCGGCTTTCTTTGCTGCCGCGAGCTGACGGTCTGGCTCCAGCGCCAGCAGCGCACGCGCATGGCCCATCTCGAGCGCGCCCCGCGCGAGCATCTGCTGCACATCGGGATGCAACTCGAGCAGCCGCAACAGATTCGTCACGGTCGGACGCGAACGCCCGACGGTGTCGGCAATGGCCTGGTGCGTCAGCGCGAACTCTTCGGCAAGGCGCTGCAACGCCAGTGCCTGATCCATCGGGTTCAGGTCTTCGCGCTGAATATTTTCGATGAGCGCAATGGATAACGCGTCCTTATCCGTTGTATCGCGCACGATCGCCGGCACATTCGCCAGTCCGGCGAGCTGTGCCGCGCGCCAACGCCTTTCTCCCGCCACGATCTCATAATCGCCGTCGCCGTCCGGTGTCGGCCGCACTACGACGGGCTGGATCACGCCCTGGGCGCGAATGGATTCCGCGAGGGCGGCGAGTCCTTCCTTGCCGATATCGCGTCGCGGCTGATAGCGACCGCGGCGCAATCGGTCCAGCGGCAGCTCGAGCTGGCCCTCCGGGCCAGCTGTATCCTTCGTCTTCATATTCCCCCTCCCCCCTCTATGATGAGAAGGCATTCTCCCCAACAGGTTCAAGGCGAGCATAAAGCAAGCGTCTTCATCACTGAGGGAGAATTCGCCGCGCAGAAGCTGGCCGCAGAAAAGTCCGCTGATCAATATCGAAAATCGCTCCCCGGCGGGCGTTAACGGCCTGGCTTTTCCCGCTTCTTCTCTGGCGGCCGCACTGCCCTGCCGGCCAGTGTTACACGTTGGCGGTCGACCGGCTCCAGCTCGGAATCGCCTTCGAGAATGCGGTAAACCCGCGGTTGGCGGCAACATTGCTGAATTCCTGGTGTGTGCCGCTTCCTGGCCAGTCGATGATCAGGCGGTCGACTTTCGCGGCCTGCCCGAGACCCGCTTCCTGCTGCATGCTCGATCCGCCGAAGGAGCCACCGCTGCCAGCGAGCAGGTAGATGGATCTGCGATATCGCCGAATGCCACGCCATGTCCTTTCTGCAGGTGGCCGAAACCACCGGCGAACGTGACGTCGATAAAGCGCTGCCCCGATCATTCAGGTACATCGCATTCGGAACCTGTGATTCCAGCCCCGGCTCCCCGGTACCGAGGTAAAAATCCAGCCAGCCGTCATTGTTCAGATCGCCGTAATTGGCGCCCATCGGCAGATGCGGACGGTTGAGTCCGAGCTCAGCCGATACCTCGGTGAACGTGCCTCCGTCATTGCGATAGATCAACGCCTCCCCGGGCCGGGACTGCGGGTTGAAAAACGAAGCCATTACCCGCTCCGGCAAATTGCCGAAGTTGGCGGCAAATATATCCAGCCAGCCGTCATTGTTGCAATCAAAAAACTAGGTGGCAAAGCTGCGGTGCCCCGGCTCGACTACTCCAAGCTCTGGCGCGACATCCGTAAACTTCCCCTCTCCGTCATTTCGATAAAGTCGATTCGCCGAGTTGTTGGTCGAGACGTAAAGATCAGCGTGGCCATCGTTGTTGTAGTCGCCCCAGCTGACGCCCTTGGTGTATCGATCGCTGACGACGCCGGCGGACTCGGCAACGTCGGTAAAGGTGCCGTTCCCATTGTTGCGAAACAATTGCGACGGAAACGCGTCGATGCCGTCGCCCTCATTGCCTACGTAGACATCCAGATCACCGTCATTGTCATAATCGGCCCAGCCAGCCGTCTGTGTCGGATAACTGACAGCCGCCATGCCTGCGCCCCGAGTTACATCGACGAACTGTCCTGCAGATGAACCCGTATCGTTGCGCAACAGCGAATTTCGAATCCGGCCATCTGCATGCAGCCAGCCCCCGCGCAAAACCAGAATATCGAGATCGCCATCGTTATCAAAATCGGCGTGCACCGCGTTCAGCCCACCGAGTTGCGCATCCAGACCCCACTCCTCGCTGACGTTCCGAAATCCACCCTTGCCGTCGGCTCGAAATGCCTACATCGGATCGCAGGGATGGGCGGAAGTGCTGATCAGATCCAGCAGACCGTCGCCGTCGACGATTGCTCAGGCTCCGCCGACACGCCGTCACGGGGCAGCGTCGCGAACAGCAGAATAAGGCCGCAAAACAGCCGTTCGCGGCAGGCGGAGACGAAGACAGATGGAAACCGCATGACACGTGATTGTACAGAATGATTGCTCCCAGGGCGGCCCGCGGCGACCTGTAGCCATCTACCGCACGCGCGGAAGCCGCTGGCGCGCTTCCAGAAAGCCCGCCCATGGATCGCGGCTGAGCGCCGCCAAGCGCCTCGGCAGGGTTTCGATGTTGTAGGCATCGCCGGACGGAGTTTTCCCGAGCTCATTCCAACGCAGCGGCACGGCGACGGGCGCGCCGGGGCGCGCGCGCGACGAATAATTCACGATGCTCGTCGCGCCGCGGGCGTTGCGGAAGTGATCGATGAACACTTTCCCGTGCCGCTTGGCCTTGCTCATCGTCGCGACGAATTGCCCGGGATTCGCAGCAGCGACCTGCTGCGCAAAGTCCTTCGCGAAACCGCGTACCTTCTCCCAGTCGTAACGCGGCTCGATAGGCACCACGACGTGCAGCCCCTTACCGCCGCTCGTGCGTACGAAGCTTTCGAGCCCGAGAGCCTGGAGTTGCTTGCGCAAGTGTCGCGCAGCGGCGATGACGCGCTTCCAACCGACGTCGGGTGCGGGATCGAGATCGAACACGATGTAGTCCGGCGTTTCGAGCGTTTCCTCGCGCGATGCCCACGGGTGCAGCTCGAGGGTGCCGAACTGCACGAGAGCGATGAGGCCCGCAAGCCCCTCGATGGCAATGTAAGTCTTGACGCTCGATTTCTCTTTGATATTCACGCCGTGCACGGACGCCGGCAAAGTCCCCATCAGATGCTTTTGATAAAAACACTCTTTTCCGCGCCCGCGAGGACAGCGAACGATCGACAGCGGCCGGTTTTGCAGATGCGGCAGGATCCAGTCCGCGATCTGCTCGTAATAGCGGGCAAGATCCTCCTTCGTGGCGCCCTGCTCGGGGTAAATCACGCGCTCCGGGTTGCTCATGCGCACGCCAGCGATGACAACCTGCTCGCGTTTCGATCTCTTTTCTCGGGAGCTGCCCGGCTTTTTCACCGTAGCTTTTGCGGCGGCTTTCGCAGCGGGCGCCTTCGCATCCTCGCGCTTCACCTGCCGCGCCGGTTTGTCTTCTCGCAAGCCCTCGAACACCGGATGGCGCAAGTTGCCGTCGCGGGTCCAGCCCGAGAAGCTCACTTCCCCGACGAGCTCCGGGCGGCACCAGTGAATTTCCCTGCCCTTCGGCGCTTTTTTGTAAGCGCTTTTTTGTGTTACCAGCTTCTCGAGCCTGGTGCTCATTTCCTTCAGCGACCTGTCAGTGAATCCGCTGCCCACGCGGCCGCAGTAAATAAGCTCGCCCCCCTCATCATAATAACCGAGCAGCAGCGCGCCGAAACCCGTGCGCGAGCCCTGCGGATCGGTGAAGCCGCCGATGACGAACTCCTGGCGCTGCGAACACTTGATCTTGAGCCAGTCAGTGGTGCGGCGGGACACATAAGTTGCATCGCATCGCTTCGAGATGATGCCTTCCAGCCCCGCCTTGCAAGCCTGCAGAAGGAAACCGTCGCCATGTCCGACGATGTGATCGCTGTACCGGATGACGCCGGGCGGACCGAGAAACTCTGCCAGTATCTGCTTGCGTTCGACGAGCTCTACTTTGCGCAGGTCCTTCCCGCCAGCGAAGGGCGCGTCGAAAGCGAAGTAGACCAGTCCTGAAGTGTCTTTATCATGCAGCGCGTTCTGCAGAGTCTGAAAGTCGCTGACGCCGCCGTTGCTGAGCGCCACGAGCTCGCCGTCCAGCAACACGCTCGATACATCGAGTGCCTTGAGGGCATCGGCGAGTGACGGCAGGCGGCTCGTCCAGTCCTTACCGTTGCGCGACAGCAGGCGCACGTTCTTTCCGGATTTGCGCGCGAGCAGCCGGTAGCCGTCGTACTTGATTTCGTGCAGCCAGTTGTCAGCCACCGGCACCTGCGAGCGTGAGGTGGCCAGTTGCGGGGCGATCGATCCCGGCAGTTTCGCCCGCCGGCCGCCTTCGATCCGGCGGCCCGGGATCCGCGACTTTACGCTTTTGCGTACCGGCCTCTTGTCTGGGTTGCTGACATTTTTGTTGCCGGTGGCGCGCTTCAGCACGTCCTCCTGGGAAGCGTGCTCATCGGATTTTTTGATCAACAGCCACTGATTTTCGCCGCGCCTTTTCATGAGCACGAGCACCCACGCGCCTTTCAGCTTGTCCCCGTGCAATGCGAACTTCAAGTCGCCCTTGGCGTACGATTTTGCGGGATCGCCGTCCGGCTCCCACGTTCCACTGTCCCAGAGCTCCACCTGGCCGGCGCCGTACTCGCCTTTGGGGATCTCGCCCTCAAAGCTCGCGTAGCTGAGTGGGTGGTCTTCGACATGCACCGCGAGGCGCTTGTCGGCCGGATCGGTGCTCGGGCCCTTCGGCACGGCCCAGCTCTTGAGCACGCCGTCCATCTCGAGTCGAAAGTCGTAGTGCAGCCGCCGCGCAGCATGTTTCTGCACGACGAAGATCGGCGCTTTTGCGCGACGCTTGCGCCTGTCGCCGGAGGGCTCGCGGGTGCGCTTGAAGTTTCGCTTGGCGCGGTAGGTATCGAGAGGCATGCCGAATTGTCAGCTCGTACCTGAAAACCTGAAGGAACCGGGGTTGGTCGGCTCCACAGCGGGCGGACTGTTGCCTCCTGGTTGAGTTTTACGCGTCCATTTATGCAAGTGGTATGCCATGGGCACGAATATTGCTAGTCGTTGAAGCGGCGCAACGGCAGAGGAGATATCACTCACTATGCCACGGGGTGACAAATCATCGTACACCGGCAAGCAGAAGCGCAAGGCCGGGAAAATCGAAAAGGGTTACAAGAAGAAGGGCATCTCCAAGGATGAGGCCGAGAGGCGCGCCTGGGCTACCGTCAATAAACAGGAGGGCGGCGGCAAGAAGAAAAAGAGCGGCAGCAAGAAAAAGGGTGGTGGCAGGAAGAAGTCATGACCTGAGCTGATCGCCGATCGGCAAGCGGCGGATGCGCTGGCCGGTAGCAGCGAAAATGGCATTGGTCAAGGCGGTCGCGAGCGGCGGGACCGGCGGCTCACCGACGCCCGACGGCGGCAGATCGCTTGGCGCGATGTGAACTTCGATGTCGGCCGGCGCCTGGTCGATGCGCATGAGCGGATAGGCCGCGAAGTTGCGCTGCTCGACCTGACCATTCTTGACGGTGATTGCGAGATTCAAAACTGTGCTCAGGCCGTCGCAGATGCCGCCTTCCATTTGCGCGCGAATGCCGGCTGGAAGGCGGAAGTAGACGCATTTGACAGCAATGCCCGCCGGAGCACCGTTCCGCAAGTCCCGCGAATCCCTCGTTTCGTCGCAATCGCATTGCGGCTTTCGCCGATCCGCTGCATCGTGAAAGCGCGGTATGATTCCAGCGTTCGGAATCAGCCGGGAAATGGGGACATTCCTGATTTCCTGACGCGACGGGCGATGCGACGCGGGGACATCGACCGGAAATCAGGAATGTCCCCATTTCCCAATGACGCCGGAGAGTTTAATGACAGCGGGCATGAGCGGTCTCCTCGAAGCGTACCGCGCGCAGCGCGACAGCGGCCGTCCGCTCGTGCTCGCGACGATCGTGGCCGCGCAAGGCTCAACCTACCGCAAGCCCGGCGCGCGAATGCTCATCGATGCGGACGGGAAGTGTGTCGGGCTGCTCGGCGGCGGCTGCTTCGAGGGTGATCTCGTCGAGCGAGCTCGCGAAGTGCTGGCGGACGGGGGTACACGGGCGATTGACTACGATATGCGGGGCGCCGACGATGACCTGTGGGGGCTCGGTCTCGGCTGCAACGGTGCGGTGCGCGTCCTGCTGCAGCGGCTCGCGCCCGGCAACGACT
>JACDCP010000302.1 GCA_013817465.1 Gammaproteobacteria bacterium
GTGTTCAGGCGATATCCGGCACGGGGTGGCAGGTGATGGGCAGAGTTTCACCTTGAGGCCAGGGTGGGTCCGGACCGGCTGGTGAGTGGGTGTCGGGTGACGGGTCCCATAGCTTGAGATGCCTCAGGATGCGTTCGATGACATCGGCATCGTCGCTGAGCGCGATGATGCGCATTGTGGCACCGCAGTCGGGACACTTGAGCGGATCGATTTCGTACACTTTCTGAATCAGCCGCGCCCAGTTAGCCCTGCGCCGAGTGTCGACCGTCGGTTCGTCAATGATGAGCAGTGCAGGGGTGTCATTATCGTTTGCGGCCTGCTTTCTTGCGCCCCGCGAGCGGTTGGAGTAGTAGCCGTAATACCGCACCAGATGCTCGTACTTGTCCGGGACGTGGTTCAGGAGCAGCCGCAGCCACTTCAGTGCCGGCATGAGCTGGTAGTTGCGCTTCAGCGTGGCGTGCATTTTGGATCGGTAGATGACCGTGCCGGAGTTTCCGTCATAGCGCATCTTTTCAAGCGCAAACGGGCAACGGATCATGTAGCGGGCGAGGCGCTGGCGACCTTCGGCGTCGGCGGCCTGGGTGTGGATGCGATTGTGAACCGAGAATCCGGAATGACGCCACTGGCGCATGCGATCGGCGAGACCGGCGTCCAGCACGTCCTCGGCGCAGCTCTTGCCATCCTCGCCCGCGGAGGTCATGAAGAGCGCCTCGCCGACGGTCCAGAAGCTCAGCAGCCCGATGCCGAACTCGCCCTGGATGCCGCGCGCGCCTTCGGCCTTGCGGTGCCGCTTGATCGAGTCGCCGATGTGCGTGGCAACGTAGCGGAAGTCCGGCGCGCCCCCGCTGTCCCGTGGGATGCCTTCGCCGTCGTCCTGAATGCGCAGGTAATGCTCGCCGCGCTCGCGGCCGCGCGTGATGACCACGTGGCGCGCACGCGCGTCGATGCTGTTTTCGACGAACTCGGCGACCGCCTTCAGCGGATTCGACTGTGACAGCGCGATGATCGTGATCGCGTTCCAGTCGTCGCCGATGCGCAGCTTGCCGGAGGTCGTTGTATGCGAGCGTTTCTTCTTCGGCCGAGGCATGAACCATCTCAGCGGACGCGTATCCGGCGCAATAGGGCCGGGTTACTCCAGAAGCTCGAACTGTGCCAGAGCCGTTGCCTTGCCGTCAAAGGTGACGGTCGAGTCGCAGCCCGCCCGCTCGTTGATCAGCGCCAGCAGCGCCTATGCAAAATCACAGACCGTTCGCTGCTCGTGGAGATTTTCCTCTGGGAGAAAAACAGCGAAGCCGCCTGGCAGGAAGCTCAGCGCGGCGGATGCACGGACAGGCTGTGGTTCACGCTCGCATCGCTACGCGAGAACGACCATCCGCGTGATGCCATTGCCGTCTATCGGCGGCTGATCGGACCAATCGTGCAGCGGACCAACAACGACGCCTATGCCGAGGCCGCAAAGCTGCTGCGCCGGATCGAGCGCCTCCAGGAGAAACTCGGCGAGCAGGCCGAATTCCGCGAGTATCTCGCCCAGGTGCGTACCGAATACAAACCCAAACGAAACTTCATCAAGCTGCTGGAGAAGATCGGCTGAGAGGACCTTCCTTTGTCGGGAATGATCGCATCATTGTTGTCTTCGATCGGTTGTCGACCATTGGTTCACTTTATGGATCGCCTGACTTATTCAGAGGGCTCTGGTGGCCGGCACCTGGTCACGCGCTCGCGTCCCGTCTATCGCAGGCGGCGCGTATTTGCTTCCAGCCACAGTGCGAGATCGGCTTCGCTCATCTCGCCCGCGGCTAATGTGCGAATCACATCGACTGCTTCGACTTCATCGGCAGTCAGCTCGAAGCCGTTGAGCTGCAGAAAAATATCCATGCAGACGAGCGCGATACGTTTATTGCCGTCCGGGAAGCAATGGTTGCGGGCGAAACCGAAGCCATAGCACGCCGCAAGCTCGAACACATTGCGTTCGGGTTCGTAAGCCAGCAGGTTGTGCGGGCGCGCCAGCGTCGATTCCAGTGCATTGTCGCGCGGAGGCCCGGGCCGGCCGCCGTATTCAGCCACAAGCTCGGCATGAAAGAAGAGGGCCTCTCTCTTCTCGAGCCAATTCGGCAAGACGGATTACTTGGCCAACTCGCGCAGCGCGTTGCGGTACTTCCGCCGGGTGCGTTCGAAGGCTCGCAGCTTGCCGTCGAATCCGGGATCGTACGGCGAAATCTCCAGTCCGCCCGAGGTCGGAATGGCATACAACTCGTCACCGTCGGATACATGCAGGCGCTCGAGCTCCTCCTTCGGCAGGATGACACCGAGAGAATTTCCGATTTTCCTGAGCTTCACGACAGCGACCATGCTGCGATTCCAGTACGTACTGTCCACGAAGTATAACTTCAGTTATAACATTGGTCAATCGGCCCGGAATCCGGGCGCAGCGTGCCGAGCGCTCGATGCGATCGACAACGGGCTCGATCTCGGCCTCGGCGACGATGACCGGCGGCGGCGGTTCATCCGGTGCTGCGACACCGGAGGCCAGCAGGAATAGCATGGCGAAGCCAATTTTGCTCATACGATACCCGCCACGGGTAAGTCGGCTGGATAGAATACTGATAAGGCCGGCAGGGAACGCAAAATGCCGCCGGCGGGGCCGGCGCTGTCACACGTTCTCAACATGCGAGCGATAACCTCGGCGCATTCCCATCCCGGCGAAACCAGCATCGAGGTGACAATGAAGCTCGCAAACCCCTTCAGCGTACTGGCCGCGACGGCGTTGGCCGCCTCTTCTGCTCTTGCTCAGACCGCTCCCGACTCCGACCGACGGGTCACGCGCGTGTTCAATCGCATCGCAACGTTCCTGGTGTTTCACAATACCGACATCGATACCCAAACCGTCGCGGAAATCGTAGCGGCGAGCAAGAATGGCCGGTGTCGACATCTGGCATCTTCGCGGAGCTCGTATCAATTCTGCAGCGATCGAAGCTCTACGGAACGAAAACGATTTACGTCCGCGCGAAAAACGATTATTGGACTATGGCTGGTCGCCGAATGGACGCATTAGAATTGCGGTCCGCTCCTTTTCTCACCGGTTCGATGGTTGTTGGTATACCAGGCCC
>JACDCP010000096.1 GCA_013817465.1 Gammaproteobacteria bacterium
GGCCCCTCCCCCACGGGGGAGGGGCCGGGGAGGAGGAGTTTTATCGGCTCTCGATCGGCGGGCAGGGGATCACCCGCCGGAGATCCGCGCGATATTCGTATGCACGGCCTTTGTGCGCGAGCGTGATCACGTAGCCCTTTGAAGCGGCGCCAGCCGCCGGTGCATCGGGAACGGAACAGCCGAGCCCCGCATCCTGCCATACCACCGGCTGTGTCTGGCGAATCGAGATTGCCTCGTTGCGCACCCCCAGCCGCCGCGCCAGATCGGCACGCGCGAGTGCCTCGAGCTGCGCCTGGGACAAAGTCAGCTCGCGCAGCGGAAGTTTCGGCGCGACATCCTTTTCGAGGCGGCGCTCGCAGATGAACCCGCGGCCGTTCGCCATGTGGACCCGATAGATTTTCCCGGCATGCCGGACAAGCGCAGAGTGACCGGGCGTGATGACCTGCATGTAGTTCATGCCCGGTTGCGGGCAGCCGAGACTGGAGTCACGCCAGTCCACTGGCTCTACCTGCATGACTTCGAGATCATTCATCGGAACGGACAGATGCTCACTCGCGATACGAAGCGCCAGCGTCTCCAGCTCAGGCCCGGCCTGTGTATCGGTCACCGCTTGCCGTCCGTTGCGCTCTTCCGGCACTGCCCGATCCTCACCGGTCCCGGCCGGAGGCTGCGCACCGGCACAGCCGGCGTTCATGACCCCCGCGGCAGCCAAACAGCAAGCGAATATTTTCTGCATGCGATCTTCCTCGCCTATATCGGTTATTCACGATATCAACGCTCGAAATCTCCATCCGGGGCAACTTCTCTGCCGTACCGGCAGGGATGCATCGCCATTTTCGAGAACCGCAGGTTCTTGAAAATGCTCGCAATCCGAAAATCGCAATTTTCGGATTGCAGAGTTGAAAAAGCCATGCATGGCTTTTTCAACAACCTGCCGATCTGCCGGTTGTGCCGCGAACCCGCGATACGCTCCCGCCCGGAACGGGATTCTCCCCGTGAGGCGCCTGCATGAGCGTTCGCGTGCTGATTCTAACCGCCGGCCTGGCGGTCGCCGCATTTTTCTCTTTATCCGTGTCGGGCCACGCCGAGCATGAGAAGGCGCGCTACGTCGCGACCCGGGGTCTTGATTCGGGGCGTTGCGATGAGGCAAATGTCCCCTGCCGGACGGTCGCCTACGCCGCTGGCCAGGCGGGCAAGGGAGATCGTATTCACGTATCCGGCGGCAACTATGAGCTCGCCAGCGGCGTCGACATTTTTTATCTCACGAGCGGCGTCGTCGGCGTTTACGGCGGCTACACCCAGGACTTCGCGAAGCGCTCGCCCGATGAGCATCCGACCACGCTGATCGGCGTGCCCGTTCAGTTCCGCGAGTCGCTCGAGCGGCGCGGCTTCCGCGTCATCGTGGATCGCAAGGGCTTGAGCGATGAAGAAGATGCCCGGCTTGCCACGCTCATGGACGATCTGCGCCAATTGACGACGAGCGCCAGCGCGGAGCCCTGCGCCGACGGCTCGGCGGCCGGCTTTTCCTGCAACCGCATTGGCCTCGCCTCGCACATGCCCCTACACGACTTCAGCACGCGCCCGTCCGGCGCCAACGACATCTGGGGCTTCGTCGATCTGAACACGGAGCGCGAGTACGCCATCATCGGGCTGCGCAATGGCGCCGCGGTCGTGGATGTCAGCGATCCCGAGAACCCGCTCGAGGTCGGCAGCGTCACCGGCCAGGAGTCGGTCTGGCGGGATGTCAAAGTGTTGCAGACCTTCGATGCTGCGGCCGAACGCTGGAACGCCTACGCGTACGTGACGACCGACGGCGCCGGCGACCGGCTCGCGATCATCGACCTCACCGGCCTGCCGAACGCCATTTCGCTGGCCGGGCGCCGCACGGACGACGACAGCGCACATAACGTCTACCTGGCCAATGCCGATTACGCCACCGGCGTGCCGCTCGCCGGGCTGGAGCCCCTGCTCATCATTGCCGGTTCGAATCAGCGCGACGGCGCGTTCCGGGTCTACGGCCTCGCGGATCCATTGAACCCTGCGCTGCTCGCGGAGTCGCCCTCCGGCGGCTATATGCACGACGCGACATCGCTGGTCATCGACGATGCCCGCAGCGACACTCAGTGCACCGATGCAGGCCCGGGCTGTGTCGTGCTCGTCGATTTCAACGAGCTCACGTTCGATCTCTGGGATCTGCCCGCAGGCATCGACGCGGCGCTGCTCAGCACGACGAGTTATGACAATGCGGGCTACGTGCATTCGGGCTGGTACTCCGAGGACAAGCAGTATGTCTTTGTGCATGACGAGCTCGACGAGCAGCAGAACGGCCTCAACACGACCTTGCGCGTGTTCGGCATTGCCGATCTCGGCGCGCCGGCGCTCGTGGGGACCTGGACCGGTCCGACTGCCGCCGTCGATCACAACGGTTATGTGCGCGGCAATCGGTACTACATCTCCAATTACACGCGCGGCCTGACGGTTCTGGATATTACCGATCCCACGCAGCCGATCGAAACCGGACGCTTCGACTCGTATCCGTTGAGCGACGGCTCGGCATTCAACGGCGCCTGGGGCGTTTATCCTTTCCTGCCGAGCGGCCTCGTGCTCGTCAGCGACATCAACAGCGGTCTTTATGTGCTCGAAGACGGCACGCGCAACAGCCCGTCCGGCAGCCTGGCGTTCTCCCGGGCGAGCTTCTCCGGCATCGAGGGGCAGACTGTGCGGATCGGCATCAACCGCCTCGATGGCAGCGCGGGCGGCACAACGGTAGGGTATGAAATGCTCGCGGGTTCGGCCGGTGCAGAGGACTTCGTGACCGGCCGCGGCCGCGTATCGTGGGCCGCCGCCGAGGCCGGCGAGCGCGAGATCGATATAACGCTTGCAGTGGATGCCCTCGATGAAGGTGTCGAGCGATTCTTCGTGCGGCTGTTCGATCCGCGCGACGGCGCGACGCTGGCCCCGCCCGCCATGGCATCGGTGTTCGTCCGCGAAGCCGGCGCAGCAAACGAGATTGCCATGTTCGAGGGCACGGTCCCGGCCGACGAAGGCTCTGGCCGCGCGCTCGTCACCGTGCGCCGCACGGGCAACGCAACCGGTGCGGCGTCCGTCGGGTTCAGCACGGCGGAGGACACAGCGAGCGGCGGCAGCGATTACGAAGCGGTCAACTCGGGCCGGCTCGACTGGGCGGATGGCGATGTCACGGCCCGGGTCATCAGCGTTACCGTCGTGGACGACGAGGTCGAAGAGGCCGAGGAGCAGTTTGCAGTGACGCTGAGCGCGCCGTCCGGCGCGGTGCTGGGCTCAAACGTCACGACCGGCGTCACGATCCGTGACGACGATGCGAATGCGGCGCCTGTCGCGAATGCCGGCATCGACCAGATGGTAGACGAGGGCAGCGCGGTGACGCTGGAGGGCGGCGAGTCGAATGACCCCGATGAGGATCCGCTGACATTCATGTGGGTGCAGACCGGCGGCCCGCCAGTCACGCTCATCGACGCGGATCGCGCCTCGGCGCAATTCACGGCCCCGAATGTCACTGCCGGCAGCGGGATGGAGTTCGAGCTCAGCGTGGCCGATGAGCACGGGCTCGTCGCGACCGATCGCGTCAGCGTCACCGTGAGGAATGTCGGCGGAAGCAGCGGCAGCGGAGGTGGCGCGGTGGCGTTCATTGGCCTGATCGCGGTCCTGCTGCTGATCGGACGCCGGCAACGCGCTGCGCTGCCCGGGACCGCACACTAAATGCGCAGTGGCTCCGACTTCTCATATACGGTGTCGATGCGTTCGCCATCCCACACATAAGTGAGATGCGGGCCCTGCACGGGGATCGAGACGGCGGGGGGCCGCAATGCCGCAACACATTGTCCGCCCGGGTCGCGCACGCTGTTGTAAACGAATCCCCACGCTCCACGCTCTCGCCATGGACGCGCGAACGCCTGCGACAGACTGTAGTCCCGGGGATCGTGCAGTGGCGCATAGGTCGACTCGCGAAGATCGTGCAACGGCTTGAGCACCCGTCCGATATAAACGCGCATATCGATTTCACCGGCTGCCTCGCGCGTCGCTGCCAGGAAGCGTTCGCGATGAAAAACCGTTTCGCGCACGGCGGTGCCGAGACGCCGGGCGGCGTAATACACGCCATAGGCGCCGTCGCTGAAACGCGTCGGGCGGCCGATGTGCGTGAATGCCGCCAATAACACACTCGCGCCCGGTCCCGTCACGCGGTCGCCGGTTGCGATGAGGCTGGTCTCGCCTGCCTGCTCGCGCAGCCGGTCATTGGTCAAGCTTTCGAGGAACCATGCCGCTTCCCGTTGCGCGGGCTTGACCAGATCGCTCAGAAAATCGACCGGCGGATGCCTGGAGGAAACGATGCGGTGCAACTTCTGCCAGCGCACGCGCACGGGCTTCGGATCGGGAAGCGGATGCACGGGCTCAGGGTCTGGTATCAGCCGCGTTCGGCGTCGAGATATCGGCGTACGTCGGCCAGGTCAACGACGCGGCCCCCGCGCATCGTTTCGAGCGCCGAGTGTCCGTTGAAGAGCGACGCGGCGTTCGGTTTCTTCGGCCACTCGTCGGCAGCGGCCGCATCCGGCAGCAGAATGTGCAACGCCTTGTAGATCCCCATCACGTAACTGATGCGCTCGAGCACGTCATTGCTCAGGCGTGCGGCGGCTCGCTCCTTCTTCCACTTGAAGAACGTCGAACGCGGCGGGTTACCCAGCAGAATGCGTTCGTCGTCCGTACCGAGCCCCCAACGCGCGGCGATACTGAAGAAAGCTTGCAATGCCGCAGCGCCCAGTTCCCCGGTGTCGATGCGCCCGGCCCGGTGTAGCGTGAGTGGCTGAACCATTGATAGTCCCAGTTGAGATTTTTACCTATTATAGTATCTATCTGGACTGAACGCAACTGGTCGTCCGGCGTTTCGGAGTCCCTCTCATGCCAGCTTCGGCACGCGCATACCTCGCTCCACGGCCGGGCGGCGACCGACGCGCTCCAGCCAAGCCCTCAGCTGCCCGGTATGCTCGAATACATCCGGCAAATCCGCCTCGCTCTCGTCGTAAACGACACGAAGCCACGGATAACAAAGGATATCGGCAATCGAATACTCCCCCGCCAGATAATCCGTCCCGCTCAGGCGGCGCTCCATCACCTGAAGAATGCGTTTCCCTTCCTTCCTGTAGCGCTCGATCGCCTCGGGCACCTTCTCTTCGGCGAAGCGGGTGAAGTATTCGAGCTGGCCCAGCATGGGCCCGACACTGCCGATCTGGAACATCGACCAGGCGAGCACGCTGGCGCGGCGCCGCGGCTCCTCCGGCAGAAGCGGGCTGCCGGTTTTCTCGGCCAGATAGACGAGGATGGCGGCGGATTCGAAGACGGCGATCGGCTCGCTGTCCGTATCGTGGTCAACGATGGCGGGAATCTTGTTGCCCGGCGAAATTTTCAGGAATTCCGGTTCGAATTGCTCGTCCTTGCCGAGGTTCACCGGATGCACCGTATACTCGAGGCCGAGCTCCTCGAGCATGATCGGCGCCTTGTGGCCGTTCGGCGTCTTCCAGGTATAGAGGTCGATCATGGGGGACACTCCTGATTTTCGGATTATGGAGCAAGCAAAAATGGGGACATTCCTGATTTCCATGGATGCCTCGTTATGTTCGAGCATCGTGCGGAAATCAGGAATGTCCCCATTTTTGCCTTCTCACACCTCTTTCGCCGGAACGACGAATCGATCATAGGCACAGTCCCCCGAATTAACTTCTCACTTCGCGCACAAGCGCAGACTCGGGGGCACCGGCGGCGGACGCAAACCTCAGCTCGCCGTCATCTACTGTGACCTCTATCCTTTCGCCCGGACCGAAGTCGCCCTGCAGAATGCGCTGGGCGAGCCGGTTTTCGATCTGCTGCTGGATCGCGCGCTTGAGCGGCCGGGCGCCATACACGGGATCGAAGCCGGCCTCACCGAGCCGGTCGCGGGCGGCATCGTCGAGCGTCAGATCCATGTCGCGGTCCTTGAGACGGCGCCGCAAATACTCGAGCTGGATGTCCACGATTGCGCGGATCTGCGCCATTGTGAGCGGGTGGAAGACCACGACGTCGTCGACGCGGTTGATGAACTCGGGACGGAAATGCCGGCCCACCACTTCGAGGACGGCGGCTTTCATTCTCGCGTAATTCTCCTCCCCCGCGAGATCCTGAATGAGCTCTGAGCCCAGGTTCGAGGTCATGATCACGACCGTGTTGCGGAAATCGACCGTGCGGCCCTGCCCGTCGGTCAGGCGGCCGTCATCCAGCACCTGCAGAAGCACGTTGAAAACATCCGGGTGCGCCTTCTCGACTTCATCGAGCAGGATCACTGAATAGGGTTTGCGCCGCACCGCTTCGGTCAGGTAACCGCCCTCCTCGTAGCCCACATAGCCGGGCGGCGCGCCGATCAGCCGCGCGACCGAGTGCTTCTCCATGAACTCCGACATGTCGATGCGTACCATGGCGTCCTCGGTATCGAACAGGAATGCGGCCAGCGCCTTGGTCAACTCGGTCTTGCCGACACCGGTGGGGCCCAGGAACAGAAAGGAGCCATTCGGCCGGTTCGGGTCCGCGAGGCCGGCGCGCGAACGGCGGATCGCGTTCGAGACGGCTTTCACCGCCTCGTCCTGGCCGACCACGCGCTTTTGCAGTGCCTCTTCCATGCGCAGCAGCTTTTCTTTTTCGCCTTCGAGCATCTTCGAGACCGGAATGCCGGTCCAGCGTGAGACGACCTCGGCCACCTCCTCCTCGGTCACTTTGTTGCGCACCAGCGTGGTTTCCTGCTGCTCGGCAGCGGTGGCCTCGGCAAGCTGCTTCTCCAGTTCCGGGATGCGGCCGTATTGCAGCTCCGACATGCGCGCGAGATCGCTGGCGCGGCGCGCCGTTTCGAGCTCGATGCGCGCGCGTTCCAGCTCTTCCTTCAGGTGTGTTGCGCCCTGCATTGCAGCTTTCTCGGATTTCCAGATTTCCTCCAGCTCCGAGTATTCCCGCTCCAGCACTGCAAGCTCGTCCTCGAGGGCTTTGAGACGCTTCTTCGAGGCCTCGTCCTTCTCCTTGTTGAGTGCCTCGCGCTCGATCTTGAGTTGAATGATGCGGCGGTCGAGGCGATCCATGGATTCGGGCTTCGAGTCGATCTCCATACGGATGCGCGAGCCCGCCTCGTCGATGAGATCGATGGCCTTGTCCGGCAGTTGCCGGTCGGTGATGTAACGGCGCGAGAGCGTCGCCGCAGCGACAATCGCGGGGTCCGTGATCTCGACCCCATGATGCACTTCATAGCGCTCCTTCAGGCCGCGCAGGATGGCGATCGTGTCCTCGACGCTCGGCTCGTCGACCAGCACGCGCTGAAAGCGGCGTTCAAGCGCCGCGTCCTTCTCCACGTGCTGGCGGTATTCATCGAGCGTCGTCGCGCCCACGCAATGCAGCTCGCCGCGCGCCAGTGCCGGCTTCAGCATGTTGCCCGCGTCCATCGCGCCTTCGGCGGCGCCCGCGCCGACCATGGTGTGCAGCTCGTCGATGAACAGGATGATCTGCCCTTCCTGCTTGGCGAGATCCGCCAGCACCGCCTTCAGACGCTCCTCGAACTCGCCGCGGAACTTCGCGCCGGCGATCAGCGCGCCGAGATCGAGCGACAGGATGCGCTTGTTCTTCAATCCCTCCGGCACTTCGCCGTTGACGATGCGCTGCGCGAGGCCTTCGACGATCGCCGTTTTACCGACGCCCGGTTCGCCGATCAGCACCGGGTTGTTCTTCGTGCGGCGCTGCAGGACCTGCACGGTGCGGCGAATCTCGTCGTCGCGGCCGATGACCGGATCGAGCTTGCCCTGCTCGGCGCGCTCCGTGAGATCGATAGTGTACTTCTCCAGGGCCCGGCGTGTTTCCTCAGCATTGGGATCGTTGATCTGCTGGCCGCCGCGCAGCTCGTCGATGGCTTTATCGAGCGCACCCCTGACGGCGCCGGTGTCGCGCAGCAGGCCGCCGACCGCGCCCTTGTCCTCGAGCGCAGCCAGCACGAACAGCTCGCTCGACACGTACTGATCGCCCCGCTGCTGGGCGAGCTTGTCGGTCTGGTTCAGGAGGCGGTTGAGCTCGTTCGAAAGGTGCACTTCGCCCGCCGTGCCCTGCACCTGCGGCAACCGGTCGAGCGCATCGCCGAGCTGCGAGCGCAGCAGATTCACGTTCACGTCCGCCTTGGTGAGCAGGTGGCGCACCGTGCCGCCCTGCTGATCGAGCAGCGCGACCAGGAGATGCAGCGGCTCGATGAACTGATGGTCGCGGCCGACGGCCAGCGACTGCGCATCGGCAAGCGCCATCTGAAACTTGCTGGTGAGTCGGTCCATGCGCACTGGCAGCATCCGAAGTTGGGCAGAATGCCTGACTAATTGGGGATTTTTACGGTCATTTCAACCAGGTGCCGGGCACCGGCGCCTAGTGAAGCGTCGAATGAGTCGCGTAGATCACGCCGACGCCCGCTCCGATCAGGATGATCTGCGTGAGACTCGAGCGCGCGCCGATGCGGCGGTGCAGGCCGGGAATGAGGTCGGCGACCGCGACATACAGAAAGCTCGAGGCCGCAACCGCGAGCACGTAGGGCTGCAGCTCTTCGGCGGCTTCGAACCAGAAATAGGCCAGCACACCGCCTGCCACGGCCGCGAGCCCGGTCATCAGGTTGCACAACAGTGCGCGCCCCCGGCTCATGCCTCCGTTCAGGAGCACTGCCAGGTCACCGACTTCCTGGGGGATTTCGTGGGCGATGACGGCCAGGGCGGTGACGATCCCGAGGTGGACGTCGGTCAGGAAAGCCGCGGCGATGAGCATGCCATCGAGCAGATTGTGGATCCCATCGCCGACCAGGATCAAGGTGCCTGAGGCCGCCGCGCGATGCCGCTCCTGGGGCCCGTGCGCCTCGCACTCGTCGAGGTGGCAATGGCGCCAGAGCACGAGCTTTTCGAGCAGAAAGAAAATCAGGATACCGCCGAGCACCGTCGCACCGATCGCATGCAGCTTGTCCAGGCCTGCATCGTCGATGGCGTGCGGCAACAGACCGAGAAACGCTGCGCCGAGCAGTGCGCCGGTCGCGAAGCTGATCAGGTGGGGAAGCAATCGGCCGCGTGCACCCGCCGACATGACCAGAAATATGGAAGCCGCCAGGGTGCTCAGCAAGCCGCCGAGCAGCGTGAAGCTCAGGATCCAGACCAACGTCGACATGCCGGGCGCTCAGTGACTCATGACGGCCGGCATCTTACACGACACCGTATACAGTCAGCGTTCGAGCCAGATCAGCGCAGCCATGCGTCCGCAGCGGCCGTCGCGGCGATGAGAATAGAAACGTTCGGGCTCGGCATAAGTGCAGTGCCGGAAGCGGGTTATATTGCTCACGTCCGCTGCGCGCAGCCGGATACTGGCGAGAGCATATAGATCCGCCTGCCAGCGCCCCCGTTCGTTGGCCTGGAAGGCTGCGGCGCTATGCTCATCGGCCTCTATGAAACGCGCCCGGACTTCGTCGCCGACCTCATAGGCCGCGGGACCGATCGCCGGGCCGAGCCAGGCCAGCACTTCGTCCGCGGACGTTTCCATGGCCGCGAGCGTGGCTTCGATCACGCCCGCGGCGAGGCCGCGCCAGCCGGCATGCGCCGCGGCCACACAGTTACCGGTGCGATTGCACAGCAGCACCGGGAGACAGTCCGCGGTCAGCACCGCGCAGACTCGTCCGCGCTCGCGGCTGATCGACGCATCCGCGACCGGCGGCTCAACATAGTTGCCAGCCATGACGACTTCCGCTCCGTGCACCTGAGCGAGCCAGCACGGCTGCCCCTCCAAGTTCAGCAGCTTGCGCAGCCGCTGACGGTTCGCATGCACGGCCTGACGCGCATCTCCGACATGCTCGGCCAAATTGAAGCTGGCGAACGGCGGCTCGCTCACACCGCCTTTACGCGTTGTCACCACGGCGCGCACGCCGGCCGGCGCGGACCAGACGGCCTCGATGAGCTCTGTGGAATCGGGGACTCGATTCCTTTTCATCACGACATTCTGTTCGTGCTCATCCATCGGCTTCGCCTTGCGCATCGGCTTCGAGCGCAGCCAGCAGGGCCAGGAAATCGGCAGGCGGTATTGCCTGAAAGTCGAGCGCTTCGCCACTCGCCGGGTGCGCAAAAGCAAGCCGGGCGGCGTGCAGCGCCTGACGCCGGAAACTGCGCAAGCTCCCGATCAACTCGTCACTCGCCGCGGGCGGCAGACGCAGTCGGCCGCCGTACAGCGGATCGCCGACCAGCGGATACCGCAGGTGCGCCATGTGCACGCGAATCTGATG
>JACDCP010000097.1 GCA_013817465.1 Gammaproteobacteria bacterium
AGGGCGCGGTGTCAGTTGCAGCGGCAGGCATCGGCATCGCACATGTGTCGGACGTGCTGACGCTTCCAGAGCTGCGCTCGGGCCGATTGCAGCCGTTGCTACTCGAATGGGCGGCGCCGGCACCTTCGCTGATGGTGCTCTACCCCAGCCGGCGGCATCTGACGGCGAGGGTCAGGGCATTCGCCGATTTCGTCGCAGAGATCTATCCGGCAAAAGGCGCGTGGCCCGAGATCACTGCGATGGCTGCCGGGCGCACGAAGTCGCGCCAGTAGTTGCTTGAGAAGAGGAGGGGTCGCTGGCGAATCCCGAATCGTCGAGCAAATAGCAGCTGAAAGCGTGCCGATCACGCCACCTGAATTTTCGACACGCGTCCCCAGAAAGCCGCTCGAAAAACTAAAACGGCTGATGCGGCGGCTGTTTGAGAGTGCCGGCTTCGTGAGAAGACTTATCAATGCGCAGGCGCTTCGGCGAGCACCGCTGGGCCTTTTGAAACGAAAGCGTGGAGCGCTTGCTCGACCGCCTTTGGGCTGCGGCGCGATGGCGCATTGAGTCCTTTCCCCCTGGCGGATGAGGGAGCAGGTTAAGCGCGCCAAAAATAGGGCAGGTAGTGTTCACTATCGTGAACGTTCATTATATTGGACGTTATATATTCTATAAGCTAATTTTCACTTTTTTCTTGCACTTAACGTTCACTATAATGTACGTTACACATGATAACGTGCAGAATAGTGAACATTATGCCCACAAAACGCTCAGAATTCAGCCTTCCGCTCCCGGTGCGCCGCGCGCTACGCAAGCTTGGCCGGGATATACGACAGGCCAGGTTGCGGCGGCGCATTCCGGCGACGGTAGTGGCCAAACGCGCCTCGATCAGCCGAACGACCCTTTTCAAGCTTGAAAAAGGCGATCCGGGCGTGGCGCTAGGCATTTTTGCCACGGTGCTGTTCGTGCTAGGTATGAGCGACCGGCTGGGCGAACTCGCCGATATCCGCCGTGATGAACAAGGCCTGGCGCTCGACGAAGAGCGCCTGCCCAAACGTATCCGGCCCAAGCGACGGCGTTCCCCGACGGAGACGCCGGGATGAACAGGGAAGCGCACGTCTATGCCGACCTGAACAGCACGCCGCACCTTGTGGGGCAGCTCTTCGCGCATGTGCGCCGTGGCCGGGAGAGCGCCACTTTCGAGTACGACGATGCGTGGCTGGTCTACGACGAACGTTTTGCACTGGAACCGGCCCTTCAACTCGGGCCGGGCCCGTTCCATACGGGGGCGGACAAGGTGCTCTTCGGCGCAATCGGCGATTCCGCGCCCGACCGTTGGGGGCGCAACTTGATGCGCCGCGCCGAGCGGCGGCGCGCGGCGGCCGCAGGAACTGCGCCACGCACACTCTACGAGATCGATTACCTGCTCATGGTCAATGATGAGGCGCGGCTGGGCGCGTTGCGCTTCGCGGATCGGGCGGGCGGGCCGTTCCTCGCTACACAGAGCCATACCCCCGTGCCGCCCCTCATTGATCTGCCGCGCCTGCTGTCAGCGGCGCAACGGGTTGTCGATGAAAATGAAGATGATGAAGATTTGCAGTTGATCTTCGCGCCCGGCTCGTCGCTCGGTGGCGTACGGCCCAAAGCATCGGTGCGCGAGGCGAACGGCAGCCTTGCGATTGCCAAGTTCCCGCACAAGGACGATGAGTGGAGCGCCGTTGCGTGGGAAGCCGTATCGCTATCGCTCGCGGCGAAGGCAGGCATCAAAGTGACAGGCTGGCGTCTTGAAAAGATCGCCGGGAAGGATGTCATCATCCTCGGTCGCTTTGACCGCGACGGTGCTGCGCGCATCCCCTTTCTTTCAGCGTTGAGCATGCTTGGCGCAACGGACAATGAAACCCGAAGTTATCTTGAGATCGCCGATGCGCTCCGGCAGCACGGCGCGCAGCCGGGTGACGACATGCGCGAGCTCTGGCGGCGCATCGTATTTACCGTGCTGATCTCCAATGTCGACGATCACATGCGCAATCATGGCTTTCTCTATACCGGCACCGACGGCTGGGTCTTGTCGCCGGCTTACGATCTCAACCCCATGCCGGTGGATGTCAAACCGCGCATCCTCAGCACCGCCATCGATGATGAAGATCAAACTGCTTCACTCGAATGCGCTTTTTCTGTCGCCGAATATTTTGACCTCGATGAGGAAGAAGCACAGGGGATCGCCGGAGAAGTGGGGCGCGTGGTGTCGCAGTGGCGGGCAGAAGCGACCCGCCTTGGCATCAGTAACACTGAATGCACCCGCATGAAATCCGCCTTCGCGCACGCCGATCTTGAAATGGCGCTGGGCTTCGCCTGATCTCTATACGCGTCTCCGTCCCTGCTCCCAGCTTTTTTGGAGTCAAAGACCACAAGGATGTTGTGCGCAGCAGAAATGACGAATGCCACGCCCTTGCCACCGGTAGAGGCGGCCCAATTGGACTGAGCCGTCGGCCGACGCTGGCAATTGCGCACCCTCCTCTTTAATAACGCGATCGTACTTACTTTCGGACCTCGTGGAAGTATCGATACAGGTCTGCGAACATCGCGCCGCCGCGTTCCAGCCTGCCCGCATCGTCTTCAGTGCCGCTGACGATCCCGGTGAGCAGATGGGCGATGCCTTCGGTCTCCGGGCGTGCGAATTTGCCATCCTTCAAATCGATGTCGTGCACGATCTCCGCGATGCAGGTCAGGGCGGAATCATCTGCTCCCAGCAGCCGGTTCAGCACCTCGAACGTGCACATGTCGGCGTCGTGGGTGAATTCCGCCGCAAACATGTCGAATCGAATTTCGCCGTCGGCGGGCGTGTAACCTTCACCGGCAACGAACTTGAATTCGGCATCGGGATCGATCCATCGCCGGATGAGCCAGGCACTGGCAATGCGATCGTCGAGGGCTTCGGGGTCGAGCATTCGACGCTGCACCATGCGCTGACCAGGGCCACCGGCCAACTCGGATTGACATTGACTCCAGATCCCAGGCCGGAGCTCGTGCGCTTCATCCGGTCCGATCAGTTTTCCTTCGTCGAGCGGGGCGTCCCGAGTCTGAACCTGAAGCCCGGCTCGAAGTCGGCGGATGCCGCGATCGACGGCGGGGCGCTGCTGGAGGCGTTCCTTCGCGAACACTACCACCGGCCCAGCGACGATCTGGATCTGCCGTTCAGCGAGGAAGGCGCCGAGCGGTTCGTGCGCGCAGCGCTGTTCCTCGGCCTGAATGTCGCGAATGACGATCGACGCCCGGAGTGGAACGACAACGATTTCTTCGGTGATCGATTTGCGCGCCGCCCGCCATCGCGCTAGTTCTCACTGACCCGCGGCGCGCCGACCGGACACGGGAAATTTTTCGTGAGCGAATCGCCTCGATGCCTCCAAGTCAATGTGGGGGCAGATCGAGGGCGAGAGCAAGTTCGGCAATCAATAGCAAGTAAGACTATTGGAGCAGCGGCGACTCGAAGGCCTCGAGCTTGCCGCCCGCCACTGATTCGCTGGCCTCTCGCAGGTCGTCGAGATCGACGCGTCGTTCCTTCATCAGCAGGCGGGACACGTCGTCAATGTCGCTCTTGTCGTCGGTGCTATCGCGGATCTCGGCGTCGAGTTCCTGAAAAAACAGCACGGCGCGGGCCGTGCGCTTTCCAGTCGAGTCGTCTGCGCGCAGAGTCTCGATCTCCTTACTCCAATCCTGCATGAAGTCGCGCACCTTCTGGTAGCGCTCGTCGCTCATGCCGCCGGCGCGGCGGATCAGCTCGACGGCGTAGAATTCGGCGAGCCCTTCCGGAATCCAGTCATAACCCTCCTCGTCGCGGATTCCCGTGACGATGTGCACCATTTCGTGCACCAGGGATGAGGTGTAATTGCCCGAGATCAGCGGGCGGCCGCTGTGCAGGTAGATCGAATTCGGTCCGGACAGGCCGCCGCGCCACATCGGATCGTCGGCGCCTACGATGAGGATCTTGTTCGGCATATGGCCGAACGCGCGCTTCATCTCCGGCAGCACCCAGGTGAACATCGCAACTATATCGTTGCGATGCATGTCACTGCCCTTGGGCGCCGCGACCGACAGCTCGACGCCGGAGATACGTTCGAACCGATTGCCGACGCTGCCGGCGATAATCCATCCGACCGGCCGATCGAAGCTGCGCTCGGCATTGATCACGACAAAGCTGTCGCTGTTGTCGACCCGCCCGAAGCCCGTATCGACCATGGTCCAGCCTTTAGGCAATTCGAAATGCAGCCTGGTTTCGGAGTCGGCACCCTTGGTCAGGCGCACCTTGGCTGCCGGAAACAAGTCGTCGCCGCGCAGTATTGCCCAATCCTCGGTGATACGGGCGTCGTAGCCGCCGCCGTCGCGCTTGTGATCGATCGGACCGTAACGGTAGCGGAAGTTACCGCCATCCTCGGGCACCATCCAGACGACCTGGTCATCGTCGATCGTGACGCCCTCATCGGCTTCGATCCCGCTATAACGCGCCGGGTCCATCGTGAACGTGAATTGCTTGGCGCGGCCGGTATCCGGGCGCACCTCCATGGTCACGTCGGCGGCTTTCTCGGCCGGCAGGAAGCGCACTGTGTAGTCGATCTTGTATTCAGTGTCCTCGGCCGCGGCGAGACCCGCGGGGGCCGTGAGGACAAGCAGCGTGAACAAAGACAAGATCCGCGGCAGGTGCAGAGGAATTCGGGGCATTACTGGTGCAGCTCAAATGAAGGGCGCACAGTCTACCATCACGCCTTCAGGGCGAATTGCGCCTTCTCAGTCTTCGATGCTTGCAGCGCATCGCCCATTGGTGACGCGCGTGCAACCGTTCGCTCTCCAGGATGTGCAAATGAATCTGCTGCAGCTCGCGGCTGAGCGCTCGCAGCTTATTCGTGAGCTCAGTGGTCATTCGCATCTTCCGCCCGCTTGCGTTCCTTGGTCTCCCGAGCTTCCCTGATCTCGGGGAACCAGCGCTCGACCACGGGCCTGCCGGCGTGCTCGAATGCGAAGTATCCGCCGAGAAGCACGGCGAAGCCCCATACGCCGAGCCACGACAGTACGAAAGCCGGCCAGATAAGCGCCAGCACGCCGCTGACGAGGGACAGGATACCGAAGCGGAATACATGCTCCAGTATTTCACTGGTCACGAACTGGAGGAAACTCTCGCTGCCCAGGAACTCGCCCGTAATCAGCTTCGCTTCGAGCACAATGAACGTCACGACGTAGCCCAACCCGTAGAACCCGCCGCCCCGAGCCTGCCACAACCTGAGAAGCGCCGCGCGCAGCATGCGCACCGCCGAGCGCGGCTCGCGACGGACCTCCTGGACTGCGCCGAGATGCCGGGCGAAGCGGCCCTCCTTCTTTCTCCGCGCGGTCACAGCTCGTTATCGTTCCGCTCGCTCTCGATATGCGCTTTCTATCTGGGGCACGATCGCGCTTCCGCCGTCGGCATGCCGCGCAATTCTGCCGCCATGCGCTTGGCCGCTCGAGCCAGATCGTAACTCGCCTGCATCTTCAGCCAGATATCGGGACCGTTTCCGATGTAATGCCCGATGTGCACGGCCATCTCAGCCGTGATCGACTTGTGCCCATTGACGATCCCGGAGATAGTCGGCCGGCTCATGCGCAAATCGCGCGCGACTTGAGCGAGAGCAATGCCACGCTCCTCGAGCTCTTCACCGAGCAGCTCGCCCGGATGGGATGGTGAATGCATACGCATTTGATTCTCCTTCACTCGTGGTACTGCTCGAGATTCAGATCGTAAATGGTTTCGTCTCTGAATGAGAATGTCAGGCGCCAAGGACCATTCACGTCGATGGCCCAGGTTCCGGCCCGCTTGCCCTTGAGCTGATGCAAGCGGAGACGCCGCATTGCGCGCAACTCGTCGAGTGAGCTGATGTCCTGCAGCATCGATAACCGGCGATTCACGCGCGCGACTTGATCCGGTCGGACTCTGGCTGAACGGCCTTTCAGGCAGAGTTCGCGCGGGCCGCGGTGCCGAATGCTTTTCTCGTCGATCATGGCCAAACATAAACTATCGCTTATCGCATGTTAACAGATGGTTTACGCCTGCGAAAAAGTCAGCGGGCTTTTAGGCATAATGCTTGCATCCTCGTTGCATCAAGGCCGTTTACAGGATGTAGAGGTGCAAGATGCAATATCATTACAAGGAAATCGTGCTGGCAGGCTTGTTGATCGCGCCGCTTGCTGGATGCGAGAACCTGCCTTATGACAGAGAGACCCAGGCTACGGCGGCCGGCGGTGCGGTGGGGGCCGTTGCCGGCGCAGCATTGGGCGACAGCATGTTCGAGACCCTGCTCGGCGGCGCCCTCGGCGCGGGCGCGGGCTATCTGATCGGCGCCCATACCGACTGGTTCAGCAGCGAAAACAATACTGCCGAGGCGCGCCAGGCGGTACGAAACGCACAGAACGATCCGGCCACGGCCGCGGATGTGGATAACTCGAACACCGCAGATCTCAATAGCGACGGCTTCGTAACGACCGATGAGCTGATCGCGATGGAGGAGGCGGGTCTGAGCGAAGGCGAGATCATGAATCGAGTGGAAGCGACGGATCAGGTCTTCGACATCACTCCCCAGCAGTCGGATCAGCTCATTGCCGCCGGCGTAAGCCGCAGAGTGGTGAACCAACTCGAGACAGTCAATCGGGAAGAGCGCGACCGACTCCTGAGCGACGCCAGCGTCATCGGCCGCCCGGCGGAGTAAACGTCAAAGGCAAACAGCTCTCATAGAGCGTGCCCCGGATTGCCTTCTGGGGCGCGACGGGTCGCCTATACTTCAAGTGCTTGCTCTTGATGGAGAGCGTTATTCTGACTGCGCGTGAGTTGTCAGCCGCGCGGTGCGCCTGGCTGCTGTGTGCCCTTTGCTGCACTGGTTTCGTCGCCATTGATCGCACGGCCGCTGCTGACGAGCTGCAGCCGCCACCGCCTCTCTTTGCCAGTGATGATCCGCTCGAGCTGGCAATCAGTGGCCCGCTGCATACGCTGCTACGCGACAAAAGCGAGGAGCCGGAATACCGGGAGGCCATCCTCCGTTTCGAGGATCAGTCCGGCCGAGAGCGGGAGCTCGGCGTCGAGCTTCGGCCTCGCGGCCATTCGCGCCGCAAGCCAGATGTCTGCAAATTCCCGCCGTTGCGGCTGAATTTCAAGAAAAAGGAAACCACAGGCACAGTGTTCGAGGGACAGGACAAGCTGAAACTCGTCACGCATTGTCGCGATGGAAACGCGCGCAACGCGCAGTATCTGTTTCAGGAATATCTTATTTACAAAGCGCTGAATCTGCTCACCGAGAACAGTTTTCGCGTCCGCCTCGCCACCATCGAATACGTCGATACGGACGGCAGACGCAAACCCGTTCGCGCCCCCGGCTTCCTGATCGAACACGAGGACGAGCTGGCCGCCCGGCGCGGACTGAGCGTGGTGGATGTGCAACGCATCGAAGCGGGCGAGCTCGAACCTGACGCCACCGCTTTGCTCGGCGTGTTTCAGTTCATGATCGGCAATACGGACTGGGAAGTGCTCGGCGGACCGCCCGGGGAGCCCTGCTGCCACAACATCGTGCCATTCGAGACCGGCGACGACATGTATATCCCGGTGCCCTACGATTTCGACTCAACAGGCGTTATCGATCCGCCCTACGCAGCCCCGCACGAATCGCTGAAGATCAGAAACGTGCGCACCCGACTCTATCGCGGCTTCTGCCGGCATGCCGAGCAGTCGAGGCTCGCCCTGGCGGATTTCGAGTCGCAGAGAGAGGCAATCTACAGCCTGTTTCGCGCCCAACCTGGGCTGGAAAAGAAGACGATCGAGCGCTCCCTGGCGTACTTCGACGGTTTCTACGAGGTCATTAACGATGCGGGCAAGCTCGATCGCGCAATCAGGCAGACCTGTCGCGAGTGAGCTCGTCCGCGCAAAGCCAGTCGGCGATGAGCCTGGTGACCCGTGGATGAATCAGGTAACCGAGCGCGCAATGCGGATCGGAGCGGCCATAGCGCACGGCGAGATTGTAGATTCTGAAGTCGCGGATTCGGCTGACCAGCCGGTAGCCGAGCATTGCGCTGTAATCGTTCGCAAGCGTCTTGTCATGCGTTAGATAATCGTCCTCCGCCGAGACGTTGTACCAGTTCAGCACGTTGCCCGGATAGCACAATGCGCCGCGGCGGTCCGCGCCGTTTAGCCGCTTCTTTACCGCCTCGTCACCGAGCGGGCTGCCCAATGTCACCCAGGTATTGACCTTCGCTTTCGCAGCCCGGCTGTCAGCGTCCGGGCCTCTCGATAGCTGCCAGAAGACGTCGTATGTGGCCACGCTGCCGAGACCGTGCGACAGGACCATGATATCGTCATTGCGTTGCAACGCTGCGCACAGCGGCCGGGTGATTCTCTCGATGACCTCGGCCTTGAAAGCATGGTCCGCTTGCCAATAGGCGGCGAGCTCGGGCGCAACGCAGGCGGCCACGCGCTCCGACAAGCCCAATGCGCGCGATAACGGCGCACCGGCGTCGGCCAGGAGCTCCTTGAACGCCGTCTTTCCCGGCAGCTTCTCATAGCGTGCCCGCCTGAACCTTCTTGGTTCATCGAGCTGCTTCAGCTCGGAAAGCGCATTGCTGCAATCCGCGATGTCCAGTTGTTCGTCGTGCTCGCGCCCTGCGGCACGCAACAGCCGATTTGTGCTGTCGCCATAGTAGGCAAAGCCAACTTCAATGCGATCGAAGCGATCCAGGGCCGCGTGCGCGTCGCGCAACAAGCCCCAGCGTATGGCATCCAGCCACAGGGCATTCAGTGCATCTGCCGCCGGCTTGAAATTGCCACCATGAACGAGCAGCAGGAATCTGGCCATCGTGCGGGCGGCGCTCAGATATCTTCTTCGTCCCGGTCGCGACCGGTAAGAAACGAGAAAAACGGGCCGGTCAGATGACTGCCATAGTCGAGCTTCCACAAAACCAGATTGACGTATACGAAGCTGATGGAGATGACAGTCGCCACGCCTACCGCCCCTATGCCGGCGCCCAGTCCGATTCCGATGGCGGCAAAGATATACAAGGCGTGCGCAGGCTCGTTGAGCGTGAATCGGAATCGCACCGCAGCTACGACCCCGGCGAGACTGAACGCCAGGGCGAGGCTGTTCTGGACAATCATCGCAATCCCCGCCACGACGACTGGCAGCACGACGATCGTCTGCACAAAAGATTGGTCGACTTCCTGGGACCGGGTGGTGATGAGATAGACCCAGGAGATCGGCACGGTCAGCGCGACGGTCGCGATGATCGCCAGCGCCAGCTTGACCGGCCGGTACGGATCGTGCGCCTCGTCGGCGGCGACGACACTTGTGGACTCGAAGGTCTGCGCGCCGCGCTCCAGCAGGTCTCCAATGCCCCCGACGGGCATCAGTTCGGTCCACTGCGGAAAGGCGACGACCGGCAGCAGGAAGCCGCCGATGCAAAGCGCATAGTAAAAAGTGATCAGACTGGCGGCGGCAGACAGGCGAGTCGATTTTCTCATGCGTTACCTCGCGGCGCTGTCGTTGGCAAATGTTGGCGGCGTCCACCGGCCAGTGTTCCGTGGCTCGCGCGCGGCGATTGTGGCTCGATTGCCCGGCGCACCAGTCGGCCAGAGCTCGAAAATTTCATCGCGTCTTTTGAGGATGGCTCTGATCTGGCGCCCGGAGAGAAGATCGCCGAGCAACGCTTTCAGGCGTCGTTCGTCCAGAGACGCCAGGCGATCGGCGAGCGTGGGCGGAACGACGACTTCCGTCCTGCGCAGGTAATCGGAAACCCGGGGCTCGGTGCCGAAGCTTGCAAGATGATCCGCCAGCCAGAGCCTTTTCTGTGGCTGAGTATAGCGAATGGTATCGGTCGTCCGGTTACGGTTGCGAATGAGCGCGTCGAAGACATACATGAGCTGATAGTCGTTCCCCGCGGCGCACCAGTTCGGGCGCTCGAAGTCCGTATCGATCCGTTCCGTTTCGGTCACGAGGGTTTCGGACCAAACCGTCAACGCGCCCGATTTCCCATCTACGCTTCTCAGCACGCCGGGCGGCACCATGCCGAGACCGAGCTCGCGATCGAGGCGGTATGCGGCTATCTCGTGCTCGTGTCCTCGCGAGGATGTGAATCGTACGGGCAGCTCGTCGTCGCCGGCGGACACGGCAAGCAGGCGGTAACTCCGATCCGCCTGACCATTTTCTGTCAGGGCGCCGGACGTAAGCGTTTGCTGTAACTGGTCGACATCACCATGCGTCGCCGCGACGTTCTGCTTTTCGTGC
>JACDCP010000098.1 GCA_013817465.1 Gammaproteobacteria bacterium
TCGATTTCCGCGATGTCGTCCATTGCAGCGACGCAGAAGCAGTCGGGGCGCTCGTTGCCGCTACCGGCTTCTTCACTGCGGCAGAGATCGACATCGCCATGGACCTGGTGACCGAACGCCTGGTGAAAGGTCCGCCGAGCGGTTACCAATTCCGTTTCGCGGAGCGCAGATCCACGCTGGCTGGCTACGCCTGCTTCGGCCCGATCTCAGGCACGCTCGCGAGCTATGACCTCTACTGGATCGCGGTGGCACCGGGCTTTCAAGGCCGTGGGCTTGGCCGGGCGCTGCTCGAGCGGGCCGAACGGGCGATTGGGACGTCGGGCGGCCGGCGCGTATACATTGAAACTTCCTCCCGCGCCCAATATCGGGACACGCGCGAGTTCTATGGCCGTTGCGGCTACCATTGTGAAGCCATCCTGGTCGATTTCTATGCGCCCGAAGACGACAAGCTGATTTTCGTCAAGCAACTCGGCGCACGGGCGTGAAGCAGCTCGCGTGGAATTCTCTGGCTGCCCTCGCAGTGTTGCTCATCGGTCTCGCCGATTATCTTTCCGGACCAATGATTGCGTTCTCGTTGTTCTACCTGGTGCCGATCTCTGCGGTGGCATGGATACCCGGCAACCGCCGGGGGGGCGTGGCCGTCGCGGCGCTGAGTGCCGCGATCTGGTTTGCTGCGGAATTTGCGGCCCAGGGAACATCGCTCACGCCGCTCGTTCTAGGCTGGAACGGAACCACACGTCTGACGATTTTCGTATCCATCGCTGTGCTCCTGTCCGCGTTCAAAACTTCGCTTCTGCACGAACGGGCGCTGGCGCGCACCGATTCCATCACCGGCGTGCTCAACGCCAGAGCGTTCGAGGAGCTGGCGCAGGCGGAAATCGACCGTTCTCGCCGATATGCGCACCCGCTGACGGCGGCCTATCTCGATCTGGACAACTTCAAGAACGTCAATGACAAGCTGGGGCACAGCCAGGGAGATCGTCTGCTGCATGTCGTGGCGACGGTCCTGCGAAGTCACCTGCGCCAGACAGATGCGGTCGCGCGGCTGGGCGGCGATGAGTTCGCGTTGCTTCTGCCGGAAACCGACCATGCCGCCGCCCAGCCAGTCATGGCCAAGCTGCAGCAGGCACTAAGGCAGGGCATGCGCCAGCACGCATGGCCGGTCACCTGCAGCATTGGCGCCGTCACTTTCGACGCCGCGCCGGATTCGGTCGATGAGCTCATCACTTCCGCCGACAAGCTCATGTATCTCGCAAAGACCGCCGGCAAAGACCGCGTGCATTTCTCGCACCGCAAGAAACCGGAGCCCGAAGCCGGGGCGGTCCCAGCCCGCAGCCAGGAGTGACGGCAACTGTCCACCCTCGCCTGCGGTAGTATGCATTCACTGCCATGTATCCATACTTACTCGCTGCCGCGCGAACTCCGCGACGAAGCGTGATCACCGCAAGGATTGCGTGGGCTGCACCGTGCCGGGCGCAAGCCGTGCCTTGCCGAGGCGCAACTGAAGACGCTGCAAGTTGAGTCTTTTGCTTGCCGCTCAGTGGTTATGGGTCCGACTGCCGCAACTCGTTGGCATCGCTTGATCCGGGAAGCACCAGCAACCGTACCGTGCACACGGAACCTTTATCAGGCGTGCTCTCCATTGACAACATGCCGCCATGCGCTTCGGCGATCCAACGACCGATCGCGAGTCCGAGCCCGGCGCCGCCTTGCTCGCGGGACCGTGCCTGGTCAACTCTATAAAATCGCTCGAAGATGTGGGACAACTCGACCTTCGAAATCCCGATGCCCGTGTCTTTCACCATTGCAGTCGCGAAACGCTCGCCCATGTTCTGTGACACTTCAATATTCCCTCCAGAAGGTGTGTACTTGACAGCGTTGTCGATCAACAGAAGGAAAAGCCGGCGCAAGGCCTGTGCATCGCCTTCCACCCAAACCGCACTCGATGGGCACCAGGATCGAGCGCCAGATCCGCGACCTGGAGAACTGGGTCACGGCAGCGCATTTGAGTTCGGCTATTTCGACGCGTGGAGGAAGACTTTCGCCGCATAGTTCCTGGCTTGGGCGGCGGCTCCGGTGGGGCCGTTCCGGGTTAAAACCGGCATTTTGGAACGCTGGAGACATACACACTTCCAATCATGGGTTTGATGCTCGCAAGCGATGGAGGATAAGACGATGTACCGCATAACGCTCGCTCTTCTTCTTGCACCGACTTCACTGGTTGCCGAGGTTATTGATTTCGAGACGGCGGATCTCGTTGCCGCGCCTCGCGGATGGACGATCTCGATGACCCATGAGGGCGGCGCGCCGTGCTGGGAGATCGCCCGAGATCCTACTTCGCCAGGAGGCGTTAAAGTGCTGGCTCAACTCTCGGATGACCGCACGTCAGGACGTTTCCCGCTCGCGATTTACGACAGCGCCAGTCTCGCGAACGGCGAAATTGGCGTCAAGTTCAAGCCAATCTCCGGTAGAGTGGATCAAGCAGCCGGTCTCGTATGGCGGTACGCAGATGAGAACAACTACTACATCGTGCGGGCGAATGCGCTGGAGAACAATGTGGTTCTTTATAAGGTCGAGAACGGCAGACGATCATCTCTCTCTCCTGTCGGGCGCAGCGGAGATTACGGGGTGAAACATACCGTGCCGTCGCAGCAGTGGAGCACGCTCGGCGTCGTATTCAGCGACTCGAGATTCACAGTCCTGTTCGGCGGCCAAAAATTGTTTCAGGTCGAGGACTCTACTTTCTCCGAAGCCGGAAGGGTTGGTCTTTGGACCAAGGCCGATAGCGTAACCTACTTCGATGATTTCGAAATCGTAAACGAATAGAGCGAGCGATCGTCATGCGCATGAAAGTAGTCAGCGTTACTGCTGCAACCATCGTCGCAACTTGCGCGGCAGGTTGCTTGGAAAGCCCGGAAGCCCCGCACGAAGTAGTCGTGTACTCGTCGGTCGATGAAATCTTTGCCCGGCCCATTGCACAGCAGTTCAAGAATGAAACAGGTATTCAGGTGAGATTGGTGCCAGACACCGAGGAGACCAAGAGCACGGGGCTTCTTAACCGTTTAATGGCAGAGAAGGCACGCCCGCAAGCGGATGTGTTCTGGAGCGGCGATCCGGTTCGCGCGGCGATTCTGAAATCAAGAGACATCAGCGAGCCGTACCGCTCGCCGCAAGCCGATGGCCTTCCGGTCCGCTACAGCGACCCGCAGGGACATTGGGCCGGCTTTTCAGCGCGCGCACGCGTTCTGATCTACAACACGAGTCTCGTGCCTGAAACGGAACGACCCACTTCTGTGATGGATCTTCTCGATTCACGCTTCAGGGGAAGCGCATGCCTCGCGAATCCCCTGTTCGGTACGACATCAATGCACGCGGCGGCGCTCTTTCAAGTTTTGGGTGAGGTGAACGCGCGTGAGTTTTTCACGCGGTTCATTGAAAACGGCGGCACCATTGTCTCTTCAAACGGCGAGGTCCGGCGACGGGTTGCCGCAGGCGACTTCGCTATCGGCATCACCGACACCGATGATTTCAACGTCGCGCTTCGGGAACGTAAGCCTGTGGGCATCGTTTACCCTGACCACGACGGAATCGGGACGCTCGTCATCCCCAATGCGGCGGTCTTGATCGCGGGTGCACCCAACCCCGAAGGCGGCAAGCGGTTCATCGATTTCTTATTGAGCCCGGAGACCGAAGAAGCTCTGGCCCACAGTGCGGCCGCGCAGATGCCTGTCCGTTCCGGCATCCCGATTCCGGCTTACGTGCGATCGTTAACAGAGATCACTCCCATGCAGGTGGACTACGACAAGCTCGCCGACGAGCTGGAACGCCTCAGCAATGGATTTCTCAGGGAGTGGGTGACGCGGCATAGCCGATGATCTCTCCGGCCGTTCTGGAGCAGCCGGGTCATTGGCGAAGCCTCGGACTCGTCTCGGTTCTTCTCATAGTCATTTCCCCGACCCTGCCGTTGCTGCTGCAGGCATTTGACTGGTCGTGGAGCGCTTTTTCGTTCGGTAGGGACTTTGTAGCCGCAATCTTACGCAGCGTGATCGTCGCGGCGGGTGCGTCGCTTTGTGCGCTCGGTCTCGGGTTCCCCTGCGGGCTGGTGGCGGGGCTTTACCGATTTCCGGCGCGGCGCCTGATGCTTGCCGCGCTTGCAGTGCCCTTGCTGATGCCAGCATTTCTCTGGGCAATCGGTCTGTCAATGCTCCGAATCGAGCTCGGCCTTTCTCGGAACGGCTTCCTCTCCGGCGCGTCTGGTTCCATTTGGTCTTTCGCAGCACTCGCTACGCCTCTCGTAGTCTTTGCAGTTCTGGTCGCCGTTCGTTTGCTTCCCGGCACAGCGATCGACGCTGCCCGGTTGGCGGGCGGCGAGCGAGCAGTTCTTCGCTATGCCGGATATGCAGCATTACCAGCAGGTGTCACCGCCTGCCTCCTGGGTGGAATCCTGAGCCTGAGCGATCCCGGGCCCGGGCAGATCCTCGGGTTCTCAGGCGTCGCGACGCAGATTTTGATCAGCTTCTCTGCGCTCTACGATTTCGAGCTCGCGGCGCAACAGGGCTTAGTGACGGCGGCTATCGTGCTGCTTGCGGCCTCGCCGCTGATCTGGCTGGTGGCCCGCCATCTGACTTTGGCGCTGCTGCCGCGTGAAGTGCGCTTGATGGAACCGCGTTCATCGCGTACAGCGGATTGGGCGGGGCCCGCATTATTCGGAGTGACCCTTCTGATGGCCCTTCTGGCACCTGTAGCAGGACTCGCGCAACCGGTGCTGAGCGAGCTTTGGCTGGACAGTGTGGTCACAACGGTGGCAAGAACAGGCGGCAATACGCTTTTCTACAGCGCGGTTGCCGGTCTCGTTGCGACCGCGTCAGCCGTTCCTCTTGCGATCTGCGCAACCCGGGTTGCCTCGCTGAGAGCGTCGTTGCTGGCGGGCCTATTGCTCATACTCGTGCTTCCACCGGCTGTCGGTGCGTTGGGGACAGTGCTCATGGCGAGCGAAGCGCCCGTTTGGCTCGACCCGATTTTCCGAAGCCGGTTCACCGTTGCTGCCGTACTCGGATTGCGGCTGACAGCGATCCCCACTGTCGTTTTGATGCGGGCGATCGGCAGTGCCCCGGCATCCTGGGCACTGGCAGGCGCCTTACATGGTGTGCCGCTACTGACCTACTTGAGACGGGTGCTCGCGCCGTTTCTTGCCGGACCGATCTTCATGAGCATCGCCCTAGTCGCGTTGGTGGCGACCGCCGACATCACGACGGTGCTCCTCCTGCAGCCGCCCGGACAGGACTCCCTGTCGATCGCACTATTCACCGTGATGGCCAACGCGCCGGAATCCATGGTGGCAAGCCTATGCCTGGCCTACCTCTTGCTGGGATGCCTGGTCATTGGCGCGCTGATGTTCCTCATGAGCCTCAAGGGACGCCTCCCGCGCGTCGGTCGATAGCCGCGAATGAACCCGATTGTCCAGCTAAAGAACATCGCGAAGGAATTCCACGCTGTTGAAATATTCCGCGATATCTCGCTCGACATACAAAGCGGTGAACGCTTCGCGCTGCTGGGTCCGTCCGGGTGCGGAAAATCGACCCTGCTTCGCCTCATCGCCGGACTCGATGCCCCGACGAATGGAGAGCTGTGGATAGACGGACAGGCCGCATCGCTGGCGGGACGAATCTTGCTGCCGGCCCATCAGCGGGGCCTCGCAATGGTGTTCCAGGATCTCGCGCTGTGGCCCAACCTGACTGTCCACCAGAATGTGGAGCTCGGCCTCGCCGGGACAAGCCTGGCCCGTGTTCAACGCCGGGAGCGCGCGGAATCCGCTCTCAGCGCATGTCGCATCGCTGAGTTGGGTGGGCGCAAGCCTGGCGAGCTCTCCGGAGGCCAACAGCAGCGCGTCGCGCTTGCACGAGCGCTTACCGCGGAACCGAAACTGCTGCTTCTGGATGAGCCGTTCTCGAGCCTCGATATCGCCAACAAGAGCCACCTCTATGCCGTAATTCGGCGTCTGTGTACCGATTTTCACTTGACATTGATTGTCGTTTCCCACGATCCGCTCGAGGCGGCCGCACTGTGCTCACATGCCGCAGTGCTCGAGCGCGGTCGCATTGCGGAAATCGGAGGGTTGCAGGCCCTGTTGCGGAACCCCGTCTCGGAGACCTTGCGAGAATTCGTCGCCCAACTTCCCGTCCCGACTCGAAAGGAAAGCGGGGCACCCGCCCGTAGTGAGGAATCCAACTGAGGCATCTGGGAAACCGACCTTGATCCAGATCCCCGTCCATGTAGACCCCAACGTCGCAGCCACGCCTGACGCCTCAATGGTTGGGTCCGCCCCTGGGATCCTTGAGTTCAGGTTTCGTTTCCTTCAGCGCCGATTTCACGCCGCGCGCCAGCTCTTTAGTGGTGCCCTTGCCCCAGTAGTGCAGAAAATAGAACGGCGGCTCTTCGCCGATCATATGATTGTGCAGGGCGACGATGTGAATGCCTGCCCTGCGCAGCGCTCGCAGCACCTGCTGAACTTCATCGGCGGTCATAATGAAGTCGCCGTCGACGGTCGCGCTCTCCGGCGCGCCGACGAACGCCGCCCAGGTCGAAAGACCCATCGAGCCGCCGATTTCGGCGCCGTGCATGCGCCCGGTGCGTGCGAACGTGAATTTTACGACGCCGTCATTGACGCTGGGTTCGCTGCCGAGAATGCCCTCGAGGGTCTCCGCGTCGAGCTCGCCGTGCGCCACCGCGGGCCCGCCGGGGAACCGCTCCTGCGGCTGGGGATGGGCCTTGCGTACGCTGCGAATGGCGTCCCACACGGCCGCGACGCCGCCGGCGAGGTCGTTCGCGTCACCGCGGGCGCCGATGTGCATGAAATAGACGGGGGGCCGGTCAAAGACGAAGTGGTTGTGCAGTGCAGTCACGTCGAGCCCGTGCGCGAGCGCGGCATCCATGGCGGGCGTGATTTCGTCCTCGAAGACGACGGTGTCGCCCATCACCATGACACCGTCCGGCGTCGACTTGAAAGCCGCCCAGGAGCCGAGGCCCGCCGCGGGCGGCAGGCGCCGGCCTTCAATAGAGACCTCGACATCGTCCCGCGACCAGCCGATGCGCAGCACGCCGTCCGCTTCGATGCTGGGCTCGAGGCCCGACGCTCGTTCTATAGCCTCCGGACTGAGCGGAGCTGCCTCGCCGCCGGGCGATGCGGCCAGCCACAGAGCTGTCAAAAAGGAGTGAAATCGAATTCTGCGACAGTGCATTGTTGTCTCCTCCATGCGTCATCGATCTAAAGGTTGCGGCCGGAAGGCTGCATAAAGACAGTCCAGCACGAGCGACATCTCCACCAGCAGCTGATCATCATCCGCGCAGCGCTCGCGTGCTCCGATGAGGATGGCCTCAAAGCCCTGCGCTTCGGGTGGCGGCGTCCCGCCCACGTCGAGGACGTGCACCAGGGCACCGATGCGGGCGAGCGCCGGATCGGCCTCGAGCCCGAAGCTCGCCAGCAGCACCTCGAAGCTGACGCGGCTGCCGACATGCGTGAACGCTGCGCCGTCGAAGTCGAAGCCGAGCGCATCCGGCGGACATTCTCGCGGATGCCGGAGCCATGAGAAACGTGCTTCGCGATCGATGAATCGGCGAATCAGCCAGGCGCTCGCTACGCGGTCCACCCACAAGCGCTGCCGGGTCGCCCAGCTGCGCGCTTGAAAATCGGCCAGCTTAAGCCTCGGGATATTGCTCTCGGCGCCGGTCGGCTCGTCCGGCGAATGGCGCCGCTGAATGGCGGCCTCTGCGTCGTCGAGGGCCTGTTCCATCTGCTGCTTCGCCGCGCCGGGAAAAAAATCGATCGCCGTGAGTGCCTCGAGCTCACGGCGCAGCGGGCGCAGCGCGCGGCGCGCCTGCGGCTCCGTCCAGGCGGGCAGGTTTGCCCGGAGCTGCGCAGTCAATTTCATCAAGGCGGCATAGTCCCGCCTGCGATCGAACAAGGCGCGAAAGGCCTGTTCTTCGACTGCCGTGCCGGCCTGGACCTCGAGCACGAAGGCCGTGCCGCCGAGCGTTTGCACCTCGCGCGCCTGATTTTCCAAGCTCGCCCGCAGCGAGTCCCGCGCGGGAAGCAGATAAACACCATCGCGAACGACGGCTGCGCCCAGGCGCTTGAGGGCGCGCCACAGGCGAATGCGGGGCGTGCCGCTTTGTCCGGGCAGGCTGCCGATGAATAAGAGCCACGACACGCCCTGAGCATATTGCATTGTAACGTATGCTACAAAGGCTGTAGCATCTATTCCAGTGGCTGTCCTTCGTCTGGAAAAGCTTCGCATCCGCAATCTCGGACCGGTGGATCTGGTCGTCGGGCACAAGGAATGCGTGTGTCTTTCCGGGGCTTCGGGCACCGGCAAGACTTCCTTGTTGCGGGCCGTGGCGGACCTCGATCCTCACGACGGACGTGTTTACCTCGACGAGACGGATAGCAGGCAGGTGGAGCCTGCGACGTGGCGTCGGGAAGTGGCCATGCTGCCCGAAAGGAGCCAATGGTGGCGAGACACTGTCGGCGAGCACTTCGTGACTCACGCCGACGCGGGCTTGTCGCAGCTCGACCTCGACGCGCGCATCATGCATCGGCCGGTCAGCAGCCTGTCGGCCGGCGAGCGACACCGTCTCGCGCTGCTCCGAATGCTCGGCAATGAGCCGAAGGTGCTGCTGCTCGATGAGCCGACCGGCAGCCTCGACGAGGCGAGCGCGAGCCGTGTCGTGGCATTGGTCGCTCGCTATCGGGAATCAGCGGGTGCCGCCGTTCTCTGGGTGACTCACAATCTCGCGCAGGTCGCGCGTATGTCGGATCGCCACTTGTCGATCAGCGGCGGACGATTGGTGTCAGCATCCCGTTCGTGAACGTCATCCCGCTCAGCACGCCTGATCTGCTTCTGGCTGCTGTGCTCGTGCTCGCGCTGGCTACCGTCACTGCGCATTTGCAGTTACGTCTCGGCAAACCGATCATCATCGCCGCGGTGCGAACCGCCATTCAGCTCCTGCTGGTCGGCCTCGTTCTGCGGGCGCTGTTCAGCCATGCACAGTGGTACTGGGTTGCGCTGATGTCGATCATCATGCTCCTCGTCGCCAGTCGCGAGGTGGCGGTGCGACAAGAACGCGGTCCGGGACGCCGGTGGGCGTTCGGCGCCAGCGCCACGACGATGTTCATCTCGTCGTTCGCATTGACCGGCTTTGCGCTCAGCGTCGTCATCGGCGTGGATCCGTGGTACGCGCCTCGCTACGCAATCCCTCTGCTTGGCATGCTGCTCGGCAACACCATGACCGGCGTGACGCTGGCCATGAGTGATATGACCCAGTGCGCGTGGCAGCAGCGCCTCGTCATAGAGCAGCGGCTGTTGCTCGGCGCGAACAGGAACGAGGCAATCGAGGATATTCGGCGGCAGAGCGCCCGCACGGGCATGATTCCGACGATCAATGCGATGGCTGCGGCCGGCATCGTCAGCTTGCCGGGCATGATGACCGGACAACTGCTTGCAGGAAGCTCGCCCTATGACGCCGTCCGGTATCAGATCCTCATCATGTTCCTGATAGCAGCGAGCACCGGGTTTGCGGTGTTGATGGTTCAGTGGCTGGTCGCAAGGCAGTTGTTCGATGAGCGAGAACGCCTGCGGCTGGACCGCCTGACCTTGCGCGGCTGATATGGGGATCGACGACCGCGTGCCACAGGGGTCCGGCGTACCCGCACATGGCGTCTCGTTTCGCGAGGCGCTGATCGTGTGGCTGCGCGTCGCGGCGCTTAGCTTCGGCGGTCCGGCCGGCCAGATTGCGGTCATGCACCGTCTTCTCGTTGAAGAGCGCCGGTGGATCGGCGAAACGCGTTTCCTGCACGCCCTGAACTACTGCATGTTGCTGCCCGGTCCTGAAGCGCAGCAACTCGCCATTTATATCGGTTGGCTCATGCATCGTACTTGGGGCGGCATCGTCGCGGGTGCGTTCTTCGTCATCCCGTCAATCTTCATTCTGCTCGGACTCTCATACGTTTATGCCGCTTACGGCAACGTGCCTGCCGTCGCGGGTGTGCTCGCAGGATTTAAGCCGGTTGTGGTCGCTATCGTCGTCGAAGCCGTGTTGAAGATCGGCGGGAAAGCGATTAAGCGACGCGCGCATCTCGCTATCGCCGCCGCCGCGTTCATCTCTATCTATTTC
>JACDCP010000303.1 GCA_013817465.1 Gammaproteobacteria bacterium
CGCGATGCCGCTGTTGCTGGCGCTCTACCTGCTGGCGCGGACGCTTTTCATTGCTTTCGCCGGCATCGACGAAGTACACAGGCACTCGGCGATGGCCGATGAAGCCGATCGCGAATGGTGGGCGCGCTTGTCCGGCTGGATTCTGCTCATTGCGTTCGGCTGGGTGGCGGTCACTACGATCTGCTTTCTGGGCGGCTGGTTGCTGGAGTGGTTCGAGAACAGGGATCTTGCGGCGCTGGTGAAGGGCGTTGTGGCGGCATTGGGAGGCGCTTCGGGTCTGGCGGCGGCACTCATCGGGGGCGGGGCGAAAACCGCCGCAACCGATGATCCGAACAGCGGCATCACGGGCATTCGCAAGCTGGCGCTGGCCGCAGCCGCACCGCTCTTTGCGATCTGCGTGATCGTCGTGGTCGGCTGGGGAACCATCTGGCTCGGTGAGCTGGTCACCCGATCGCCCAACGCATTCGATGTGATGGCGCATGCCGGGACCCCTGTTCACGGACTGCCGCTGGAAACGGCGCTCATATTTCTCGGCGTGCCACCCGCGCTGTGTCTGCTCGCGCTGCTGGCGGGATTGTTCGTCAACGTCAACCGCTTTTCCCTGCACGGCTTGTATCGAAATCGTCTGGTCCGTGCTTACCTGGGCGCATCGAACCCCGAGCGCAAGCCGGACCCGTTCACCGGGTTTGCGCTGGAAGACAATCTGCTGCTGCACGATCTCTGGCACAAAGATTCGCAACGGCCGCTGCCGATCATCAACGTCACGCTCAATCTCGTGCGGAGCGCCGAAAAGCTTGCCTGGCAGCAGCGCAAGGCAGAGTCCTTCTCGATGACACCTTTCTTCTGCGGCAATTTTCAGGAAGGATACCGCCGCTCCGCGGAGTATGGCGGCCCCAGTGGCATCAGCGTCGGCACGGCGGTGACCATTTCGGGTGCGGCGGCCAACCCGAACATGGGCTACTGCTCCTCGCCCGTGCTCGGATTCCTGCTGACCATGTTCAACATGCGGCTCGGCGCCTGGCTCGGAAATACCAACCGGTACGGAGACAAGACCTGCAATCAGCCGGGGCCGAGACAGGCGGTATGGCCGCTGCTGGCCGAAATGTTCGGTCTCACCACCAACACCGGCCATTACGTCAGCCTTTCCGACGGCGGCCATTTCGACAACCTCGGGCTCTACGAGGCCGTGCTGAGGCGCAGTCACTACATACAGGCCAGCGACGCCGGCCAGGACGACAAGTTCGCGTTCGAGGACCTCGGCAATGCGATTCGCAAGATTCGTATCGACCTCGGCATCCCCATCGCATTCAAACGCGCGATCCGCATTTTGCCGCGCTCCGAAAAAGGGTCGGGCATGTATTGCGCTGTGGCGGACATCTGCTACGGCAAAATCGATGGCGGAGACGCCCTTGACGGAAAGCTCATCTATATCAAGCCGACCCTGCGTGTCGGCGCGCCGGTTCCTTACGATGTCTACAGCTATGCCGAAAGCCGCCCGATGTTTCCGCACGAGCCGACCAGCGACCAGTGGTTCACCGAGTCGCAGTTCGAGAGTTACCGCGCGCTCGGCTTCCACCTGCTGGAGCAGGTGGGCGCCGGCAAGAGTTTTGCGTCCCTGACCGAATTCATGCAGCAAGTGGAAAAGAACATCGAAGAGGCATCAACAGCACGCTCGTCGAAGCTCGAGGTGTGATCGTGATCCGTCACCCGACATAAAACGAGCGCGTCTGGAAGCGGCGCGGGTATCCGTCGCAATTTCCCGTGCAAATTCCGGAGGGAGCATATGGCGAGCCATCCAGGTCCTTTTTATCCGATCATCTACGTGCGTGGCTATGCCATGTCACGGGACGAGATCGACCAGACCACGGCGGACCCGTTTTGCGGGTTCAATATCGGTACCACCGTCTACCGGGCGAACTGCGATAAAAAGAAGCCGGCAAAGAAGCTGATCTTCGAGTCGCCCTTGATCAGGCTCGGGTCCGACTTCGACTATTCGGACGTCTACGAAGACGGGCTCGATATCATGGACGAGGGCTGGACGGGGCCGGTGCCGTCGCGATCCGTCGTCATTTATCGTTACTACGATCCTGCTTCCAATCTGCTGGGCGGCGGCGAGACACCGGAGATCGAGCAGTTCGCGCGGGGCCTGAGCGATCTCGTGCTCAAGGTACGGGACCTCGTTTGCAGCGATCCGAAGAACGGGCTGACGAAGAAGACGTTCCGCTGTTATCTGGTCGCCCACTCGATGGGCGGGCTTGTCTGTCGCACGTTCCTGCAGAACCCGAAGCATTCGGCCAAGGAGGCCAGGGACTGCATCGACAAGGTGTTCACGTACGCCACGCCGCACAACGGCATCGAGATCAGCGGTCTCAATGTTCCCGGCTGGCTCAGTCTCAACGACATAAATAATTTCAGCCGTGAGCGGATGGCAGGCTATCTCAATCTCGAGGCCGTGTTCGCCAAGACCAAGCGGGTCGACTGGCTTCCTGAAGAGGCGTTTCCGTCGCAACGTTTCTTCTGCGTGGTCGCCACCAACCGCGCTGACTATGCCGCTGCGGCTGGCGCGTCGCGCACCTTCGCCGGACACGGTAGCGACGGATTGGTGGGCATCGAGAATGCGTCGGTCTGGGGCATCAACGCGGCCGGTAAAGTTTCGCTGCCCTGTGCAACCGCCTATGCTTACCGGTCCCACTCCGGGGGTGAAATACGAGCTTGACGATCACGAACTGTTTGGTGGTGCCCTCAGTATCCGCGCTGTGACCGAGGATGATGAAACTGTGCTGTATATCGGCCTGTTCCGCGGCGGCATGATGAAAGTGCTGTTGCCCGCCGCAGAGTAAGCGCCGGGCGCGAATCAGTCCCGCGCATGTGGGCGTGTCGAGCGTGTCACCGCTGGCCGGCTTCGCGCGCAGGTGAAATCGGACTGTAGTGGCTATGGGTGGACTCGAACCACCGACCTCAGCATTATGAGTGCCGCGCTCTAACCAGCTGAGCTACATAGCCATGGTGCGGGATTTGCAGGGGACACGAATTCTCCGACCTGCACAGCATACTG
>JACDCP010000099.1:0-1970 GCA_013817465.1 Gammaproteobacteria bacterium
TTCATGAGCTCGCCGAGACGCGGCAGATCGCCGCTCTCGATGGCCTCCGTGCCCTCGAGCGCGAGCGCATCGATTTCATCGAAAATACGCTCATAAAGCACCGGATGGCGCTCCCAGGCGGCGCGTACGCGTGCGACCATCTTCGCGGTCAAACTTTCCACGCCGCTCATGCCGATGACGATGCGCAGCGGCCGCGCCGGATGGATTGCGCGAATTTCGGGAGGCTCTCCGGCGCGGAATTGCAGGAAGCGGCCGTAAGTCGTCACGGCATTGTCGATCCCGGACGGATGGCCATGCGCGAGCTTTTCGCCCTCGAAGGCCAGCGCGTTGACCTCGTCCGGCGTGAGGCCGAGCGCGTAATGCGCATCGAGCGCGCGGATAATCGCCACGGCAAGTGCCGCCGAGCCGCCAAGCCCCATGGCCCGCGGCACGTTCGGAAATACTTCGATTTGCAGGGACCGGTCCCCGAGGCCGAGCTTTTCGAGAATCAATGCCGCCGGTTTCTCGTAGGACTGGCGCCGCGCCGGATCGCGCTGCAGCTGGTGCTCGATGCCCCAGCGTGGAATCATGAGATGCACGCCGTCGTCGCGATCGCGCACGCGCGCCTGCACGGCCAGCGGAATCGGCGCAGCAATCGCGTGGCGCCCATACACGACCGCGTGCTCGCCGAGGAAGATGATTTTGCCGTGGCCGGCCGAACAGCCTTCGGGCTCGAGGCGCGGCTGCGCACCGCGCGTCGAGGTCTGCAGTTTCAGCTCAGCGACGATTTCATCGGCCTTCCAGATCTTCACCTGGCCGCTTTCGATGAGCCGCTCGACCACGCTTTCGAACATTTCCGGTGTCGCGCCGGCGGCCAGGGCAACGCTGCGCGCGTGCAGCGTCATGTGGCCCTTCTGAATGCCATCTGTTGCCAGCGCACGCAGCGCAGCGAGGTTCTGCGCGAGCCCCACCGCGCCCATGACTTCGGCAAGCTGGCGCGCCGACTGAATGCCGAGCAGGCGCAGGTTGACGGCCACCGTCGGGTTCGACTGCAGAGGTCCGCCGACGATGCCGACCTTGAGCGGAATCTCGATGTGACCGACGAGATCGCCTGCCTCATTGCGGCTCCAGCGCGTCAAAGACGTGTAGGCGCTGCCGCGCGCGGCGAAAGCATGGGCCGCGGCCTCGATCGCACGCCAGTCATTGCCGGTGGCGAGCGCCACTGCGTCCACGCCGTTCATGACGCCCTTGTTGTGTGTTGCCGCGCGGTACGGATCGATTGCGGCAAAATCGCTGGCCACGATAATGCCGTCGCGGACCTGCTCGCCCGCATAGCCTTTGCCGGCCAACAGATCGACCGGAATGCGGCAGTCCGCGCGCACCAGGGCGCGGTCGGTCAGGTTGGAAAGGATACGCAGGAATACCTTGCCGCCGGTCATTTTTTCGATGAGCGGGGCGACCCCCTCGCACATCGTGTTGACGAGGTTCGCCCCCATCGCGTCGCAGGTATCGACCAGCAGATGCACAATCAGCATGTCGCTGCCATCGCCGACAGCCGGATAAATATGCGTTTCGACGTCAATCGCGCCACCGCCCCGCGCCACCATCTTCGGGTGCAGGCTGTTCGCGAGGTTCAGAATCTCTTCTTTGTCCTGCAGCACGATTGCCTGCGCGCGCGAGGGATGCGGCGTATGCATGACCTGAATCTGGCCGATCAGCAGCGGCTGCGTGCTTTCGGCGCGAAAGCCGCCGGCCTTGCGCACCAGCTTCGCCGCGGAGCTCAGCGCTGCAACGATAGACGGCTCCTCGACCACCAGCGGAATGACGTACTCGCGCTCGTTGATGACGAAGTTCAGGCCGAGGCCGACGGGCAGGCCCATGACGCCGATGACGTTCTCGATCATCTTGTCGGCGCCGCTCACCGAGAGCGTGTGCTCGCCGCTGGCCAGCGCCTTGCCGTCCTCGCGGGACAGCAGCCCGCGCTCCTGGAC